>JAZRAW010000026.1:0-18139 GCA_045634765.1 Alistipes sp. | reverse complement strand
TCATTGACGCTTGGCGATTAAGCACACGACATGCTACGCACCAGCGCATATTACGAAACAAAGATAATAAAAATAATGTAAAGGTGGACTCTTTTCTGCGAGTTTTTTACTACGATTTTCGCCTACCGAGCGCACGAGGAGCTGCTCACGATGTCCACCACGAGCATCTCACTGCGCGTGCCGATGCGGAAAGGAGGTCCCCAGAGCGAGAGACCTGTCATGACATAGGCGTGCGTGTCACCCCACTTTCGATAGCCGTGGCTCTGCTCAAAGAGGTAGTCCGTAACGAGGTTTAGAGGGAAGATTTGACCGCGATGCGTATGTCCCGAAATATGGAGGTCGACACCACTTTTCTGGCTTTCTGCAATGGCATTGGGCTGATGGTCAAGAACTATTAAGAAGTGCTCCTTATCGCTTGCTGCAAGCAGCGAATCGAGTCGCGCACGGCGACGATTATACCTATCGTCACGGCAGATAATTTCAACACCATCCACAGGGAGTGCCACGCTGTCGGACAGTAGTTTTATAGGTGTGGTATTTAGATAGTTACGACACGCGTCGATGCCACTTATATACTCATGATTTCCCGCTGCCATGTAGATGCCATAGCGCGCATCAACACGCTCAAACTCGCGACACATGTCTGCACTCTCAACAGGCAGAATTGAATTATCTATGAGGTCGCCAACGATGAGGACCATATCAGGATTTTCGCTATTTATGATTGAGACATAGCGTGCCAAATCCGAGCGCGTAGTGCCACGCCCGAGGTGCACATCGCTGATGGCCACAAGGCGCAGACGACCACCCTCAATGGGCTTCTCTGTCTCAATGGTTATATGCTCCACGCGCGGGTGGCGATAGTTGATATATCCTGCCACGAGCACCGCCAGCGTTAGACCCAACGCATACCACACGCCATGGTGGAACGAGGGCCATATCCAGTGTGCGAGGTCTGCAATAATGAGCGCCACGAACATATAAAGTGTAAATAGTAGCCACGATGTGCCTACGATATGGAGCGTACGGTGCAAGAACTCTGGCAGGGCTACATTGCGCAGGCCGAACGATATGAACATACCACACGCTGAAATCCAATAGAGCACACCAAACACCACACGCAACGCCACAGGCATTACGCTCAACGCCTGCATAAGTCGCCAAAATATATAAGCATTGGCACCCATATAGAGTGCCAACGTACCTATCATCATTACTACCATATCATTACACTCTAAACGCCCCTACTCAACATGCTTCGTTAGTCCACGACGCTCTGCCTCCTCCTCCATAAGCTTGTAAGCAGCGTCGTAGTCGTTGGGGATGACGCCATCGAGGATAGCATTCTTTATCACCTCCTTAATCTCGCCCAACACCTTCGACGGTGGCAGATTATAGGTCTTCATTATTATATCGCCCGTGATGGGTGGCTGGAAGTTACGCACCCTATCTCTCTCCTCCAAGTCGCGCATCTTAGCGCGCACGAGCTCGAAATTCTTCAAAAATTGACGCACCTTGCTATCTATGCCCGAGGTTATATCTGCCTCACAGAGCAACATCAGGCTCTCCACATCGTCACCCGCCTCAAAGAGCAAACGGCGCACAGCAGAGTCCGTAACCAAATCCTCCGAGAGCACAATAGGTCGCATGTGGAGGAAGACCATCTTCTGCACAAAGCGCATAGGCTCATTCAGCGGCAGACGCAAGCGGCGGAAGAGCTGTGGCACCATCTTCGAACCCACAGCCTCGTGCTGGTGGAAGGTCCAACCCATGCGGGGGTCGTAGGCTTTGGTCGAGGGCTTGCCAATGTCGTGCAACAGTGCCGCCCAGCGCAACCATAAATCGTCGCTACGCTTGGCGAGGTTATCGAGCACCTTCATCGTATGCTCGAAGTTATCCTTGTGGGCATGCTTGCCTCGGCGCTCCACACCCGCCATACGGTCAAGCTCCGGAAGCACATACTTCAACAATCCCGAAGTACGCATCAGCGTAAGACCTATAGAGGGGACAGGCGATGCGAGTATCTTATTGAGCTCCACGGCGATGCGCTCCTTGGTGATGATGTTTATGCGCTCCGCCTGACGCGCTATACCCTCAAAGGTGTCGTCGTCGATGTCGAAGCCCAGCTGCGAGGCAAACCTCACAGCACGCATCATGCGCAAGGGGTCATCCGAGAAGGTCTTATCGGGCTCACATGGGGTGCGGATGATGCAATCTTCCAAGTCCTCCATGCCACCAAAGGGGTCTACCAACTCGCCAAACCTATCGCCATTTATGCACCACGCCATGGCGTTGATGGTAAAGTCTCTGCGGCGCTGGTCGTCCTCCAATGTACCTGGCTCGACGATGGGGTTACGCGACTCACGACGATAGCTCTCCTTGCGGGCACCAACAAACTCAACCTCCACATCACGCCAACGCACCATGGCCGTGCCATATGTCCTATAGACCGCAACCTTGGCGCCACCAAGCTCCTTAGCTAAGGCCTCGGCAACATCTACGCCACTACCAACAACCACAACATCTATATCCGATGAGGGGCGGTGCAGATAGTAGTCGCGGACATAGCCGCCCACAGCATAGGCCTCCAAGCCCATGCTATCTACAATACGCGATATTTGCCTAAATATAGGGTTACTTAACGGCATATAACACTCCTCCCTTACTCCTCGCTCTGCTTGGCACGACTGATGCAACGCTGGTAGATGCCAACGGTATTCTCCAAACCCCAGTAGAGAGCATCGCTGATGAGGGCGTGACCAATAGATACCTCATCAACCCATGGAATGCGCTCGATGAAGTACTGCAAATTCTCGGTGTTGAGGTCGTGACCAGCATTTAGTCCAAGACCCACACGGCGAGCCTCCTCCGCAGCTGCAACATAGGGAGCAATAGCAGCCTCGCGGTCGGCAGCATAGCCCGCGGCGTATGCCTCGGTGTAGAGTTCCACGCGGTCTGCGCCACACTCCTTAGCCGCTGTAACCATCTCTACTACAGGGTCGACAAATATTGAGACACGGATGCCTTTACGGTGGAAACGCTCCGCCATAGCTGTCAAAAATTCGCGGTTGCGGATGGTATCCCAGCCTGCAGATGAGGTGATAGCATCCTCAGCATCGGGAACGAGGGTTACCTGTGCGGGGCACACCTCCTCGACGAGCTCACAAAAGCTCTCGATGGGGTTACCCTCGACATTCAACTCCGTAACGATATGAGCCTTAAGCTCACGCACATCCGAGTAGCGGATATGTCGTGCATCGGGGCGGGGATGTACGGTGATGCCGTCAGCACCAAAACGCTCAATGTCGAGCGCAGCCTTCAACAAATTGGGCATATTGCCACCACGCGAGTTGCGCACAACGGCAATCTTATTAATATTTACACTTAACTTTGTCATAAATTATCATCTTTGTTGCAAGAATTTGGGCTTCAAGTGTTGAAACCTCAAATCCATTTATTATCTTTGTGAAAGCAAAGTTACGATTTTTTTTAGTTCCGAGCAATGAACATTATACTTTTTTCTCGAAAGCAGGTTAAACACAATCCTGAACAGTTGCGAATGATACTTCGCGAAATCGAACGCCACAACATGGATTATGTTGTGAATGAAGACCTTGCAACAGCTATCGAGAACCTTACAAATATTCGTATAGAGGGCAAGCATCTTTTCAACGGCAAGCCCTGCGCAACGGGTGACGACGTGATGGTTACCTATGGCGGTGATGGCACACTACTCGAAGGCGTCTCACTACTACCCGCAGAGGATATACCTGTTGTGGGCATCAACTGCGGACGCCTCGGCTACCTCACTGCCGATGATGGCAAGGGCATCGTAGAGCTATTTAACGCTATCGCCGAACGCCGCCTACGCTACGAGGAGCGACTAATGCTCACAACCGAGGGTATGTCCCAAGAGCTATTCGCCCTAAACGAGATATGTATACACCGCTACGGCGCCTCTATGATTTCGGTTGAGACGCTAATCAACGATAACTATGTGGCTACATATCACGGTGATGGCATCGTCGTGGCAACACCCACAGGCTCAACAGCCTACTCACTAAGTGCTGGAGGTCCCATCGTCGATCCCATGTGTCGTTGCTTCGTACTCTCGCCCATCGCCCCACACAACCTCACGATGCGCCCCGTGGTAATCCCCGACAACTGCACCATAACTCTGCGCATCAGTTCGCGCGGTGGCGAGGCACACCTCTCAGCCGATAACCACACCTACACACTCAACGATGGTGCCGAAGTTAAGGTGCGCTTAGCATCCAAACGCGTTATATTGGCTATGCCACACAATAATACGTTCTACGATACGTTGAGAGAAAAGATGATGTGGGGCGTTGACAAACGATAGTTTTACTCCATAAAACACCCAATATACAACCACAACAAACAACTGGTTCTCAGTATTTTAACTCAATATGCGCGCTCGTGCGTGAAAAATATTGTGGAGAATGTGTTGCGAATTGTGAATTTTATTGCTTAAATTTGCAAGATATTATGAGCGAAAAAAGATCTATACCAAAGCATGTGGCCATCATCATGGATGGTAATGGCCGCTGGGCAACCCAACGTGGCATGGAGCGCTACGAGGGTCATATTGCAGGTTCAAAGTCGGTGAGTGCTGTTATCCGCGCTGCGGGTAAAGCAGGCGTCGACTACATCACCTTATACACATTCTCAACCGAGAACTGGGGACGTCCCGAGGCGGAAATTAACGCCATAATGGAGCTATTCTGCTACATGGTAGTTAGCCAGGCGGATGAGCTCATCGAGTTGGGTGTCAACGTGAAAATCATGGGCGAGCGTTCACGCTTCTCACAGAAGGTGCTCGATATGATTAACCACATCGAGACAATCACAGCCTCTGGCAATCGCCTGAGCCTTATCCTTGCATTCAACTACTCATCGCGCCGCGAGATGATAGCCGCAACAAAAGATATTGCACGTCGCGTGGTGGAGGGCGAGATAGAGATTGAGGATATCAACGAGGAGCTCTTCTCGAACTCGCTATTGACAGCCAATGTGCCCGATCCCGACCTTATCATCCGCACAAGTGGCGAGTATCGTTTGAGCAACTTCCTACTATGGCAGGCATCATACTCGGAGTTCTACTTCCCCGAGGTGTTGTGGCCCGACTTCGGTGAGGAGGATTTCAATCGTGCACTCGACATCTATGCTGGTCGTGAGCGTCGCTACGGATTGGTCACTCAAGACAAAGAGGAGATTTAATAGATGAGACTTTTTAAAATATTTCTAATCGCCTTTGTGGCAGTGCTCTCGACAACACATGTTGCCGAGGCGCAACAGCACACTACACGCTACACGGTGGGCGATATATCCAACAACGAGATTGCCGACTCAATAGGCTTCGACCTCAATGCCCCCGTACTAACCGAGGGCGATGGCAAGCTATACTACATCCGTAGAATCAACCTCCACGGTGTGAAGTATCTCAACCACGACATTTTGAAGTCATCGGCAGGCTTGCAGGAGGGCGACTCGGTGTATCTTCCCAGCAAGTTCATATCTAACGCTATGCAGCGCCTATGGGCACCACGCTACTTCTCAGATGTTCAGATTGGAGCAACAATCGAGGGCGACTCACTCGATTTGGAGGTATTCCTCAAGGAGCGTCCCCGCATCCTGAATTGGTCTATCACAGGCGTGTCGAAGTCTAAAGCCAAGGATTTGCAAGAGGAGGTACTTAAGTTGCGCCGCAATACCGAGCTCTCGGACTATGTTATCGACAAAAACGTGAAGCTCATCAAGGAGCACTACGCATCGAAGGGCTTCCTAACATGTGAGGTGGACGTGCGCATCACAAACGACACTATCTATGAGCAGTGCGTAAACGTAACCTTCGATATCGACCGTGGTCCTAAGGTGCGTGTCGGTGTCATCAACTTCGAGGGTAACGATAACTTCGATGACAAGCGCCTACGTCGCACATTCAAGAAGACACACCAGAAGAGCATCCTCTTCTTCCAGAATCGTAAGCTCATAGATGAGGACTACGAGGCAGATAAGGAGTTGCTAATGGACTTCTACAACTCACGAGGCTATCGTAATGCCACAATCCTCAGCGACTCGATTTACTACATCGACGACAGAACACTCGGCATCGACATCACAGTATCGGAGGGTAACAAATACTATATCCGCAATATCAATTGGGTGGGTAACTCCGTCTATACCACAGAGCAGCTATCTGCGATGTTTGGTGTGCAGCCAGGCGACGTATACGACAAGAAGTCTATGCACCAACGCCTTGGCATCGGCAAGGAGATGAACCCCGAGGAGATGTCTATATCGTCGCTCTACAACAACAACGGATACCTCATGTCGCAGATTGAGCCCGCGGAGATTATCGTGGGTCCCGACTCACTCGACCTTGAGATTCGCATCTTCGAGGGTAAGCCATTTACCATCAACGAGGTGGGCATATCGGGTAACGTGCGCGTCAACGATGAGGTTATTCGTCGCGAGTTGTATGTTCGCCCTGGCGACCTCTACAACCGTGCCCTACTTATGCAGACCATGCGTACACTCATGGGCATGGGACACTTCGACGAGCAGGCAATCATCCCCGACATTCAGCCCGTGAGCGATGAGCTTGTAAACATCAACTGGCCACTCCAGGAGAAGGCGTCAGACCAGTTCAACATCGCTGGTGGTTTTGGCTCAGGAACATTTGTGGGTAGCGTAGGTATCACGCTTAACAACCTCTCGATGCGCAACTTCTTCAAGAAGGGCGCATGGAGACCATACCCCTCGGGACAGAATCAGCGTCTCGCAATTTCGGGACAGACAAACGGTACATACTACAAAGCGTTGTCGTTGAGCTTCACCGACCCATGGTTGGGTGGTCGACGCCCCAACTCGTTCACCGTATCGGGATATATCTCAGAGCAGAACAACGCATACTATGTATGGCAGAATGCTACGATGTACTACCGCTCAATGGGTCTTGCTATTGGTTTGGGTAAGCGTCTCACATGGCCCGATCCATACTTCACGTTCTATGGTGAGTTGGGCTACCAGCGCTATGGACTTAAGGGCTGGACAAGCTTCATCATGAGCGAGGGTGTATCAAACACACTATCGTTGAAGCTCGTGCTACAGCGCTCATCTGTTGACTCACCCTTCTTCTCGCGCTCCGGCTCAGAGTTCACACTCTCGGTGCAGGCGACACCCCCATTCTCGCTTTGGGATGGCAAGGATTATGCAGACCCCAACCTTTCGGACCAAGACCGATACCGCTGGATAGAGTTCCATAAGTGGTTGCTAAAGGCTCGCTGGTACTTCCCCATGACGCAGGATCAAAAGTTGATACTTATGCTCGGCGCGGAGATGGGTTACTTGGGTAACTACAATAATAATAAGGTATCGCCATTCGAGCGCTTCGAGATTGGTGGTGACGGTATGACAGGTTACAACATCTATGGTGTCGACATCATATCGATGCGTGGTTATGAGGATGGTGCACTCGATCCTTCAAACTACTACTCTGTGGCATACAACAAGTATACTATGGAGTTGCGCTACCCCATCATCATGAAGCCACAGTCGTCAATCTATGTCCTCGGCTTCTTAGAGGGTGGTAATGGCTTTAACTCATGGAAGGAGTTCTCGCCATTCAAGATTAAGCGTTCTGCAGGTGTCGGCGTTCGACTCTATCTGCCCATTGTCGGCATGCTCGGCATCGACTGGGGTTACGGTTTTGACCCCGCATATGGCAAGACAGAGCGCAGTGGTTCTCAATTCCATTTTGTCATGGGTCAACAATTCTAACTACTCTTGGCAATATATTTGAGATTTTTGCATTATATAATAGAACAAACCTTAAAACTTTAGACTATGAAAAAGATGATTATCGCGCTTTTGGCTGTTGTGATGACAACAGGCTTGGCATCAGCTCAGAACTATATGGTCGTGGATAGCGAGAAAGTTTTTAAGTCAATCAAGGCATACAACGACGCTTTGGAGGATATTGAGGAGCTTGCTACAGAGTATCAGGAGGCCGTTGATGCGAAGTTCGCAGAGGTTGAGAGCCTTTATAACAACTATATGCAGCAGCGCCCATCACTCTCACAGAGCATGCAGCAGCAGTATGAGCAGCTCATCTTGCAGAAGGAGGCTGAGGCTACAGAGTATCAGGAGTCGCTCTTTGGCACTGATGGCGAGCTTATGAAGAGACGATTGGAGCTTATTCAGCCCATTCAGAATCGTGTGTTCAACACCATTGAGAGCTTCTCTAAGCAGTATGGCTACGACCTTGTTATCGACATATCTGCTAATCCCACCATACTTTACTACTCAACAAAGGTGGACTTTACTGAGCGTATTATCGATGCTTTGAAGTAACCCGAACGAAAAATAATATTTTAAACGTAACACTATTTTAAGATGAAGAAATTATTGAAATTCGCCGTGGTCGTGATGCTCGTATTCTCGGCCAACACAGCTTTCGGACAGAAGTTTGGTCGTGTTGACTTGGCTGCTATCGTGCCCAACATGCCAGAGTATCAGGAGGCTTTAACTAACCTCGAGGCATACGGTATGGATTTGCAGAACCAGCTTGAGCAGATTCAGGTGGAGTTTAACACTCTCTTGATGAACTACGAGAAGAATGCATCTACAATGAGCGAGTCAATCCGCCAGCTTAAGGAGCAGGAGCTCGGTCAGCTTCAGCAGCGCTACCAGGACTTCCAGCAAATTGCACAGCAGGATATGCAGCGTAAGGAGGCAGAGCTTATGAACCCTATCTACGATAAGGCTAACGAGGCAGTTAAGAAGGTCGCATCGGAGGGTGGCTATACAGCTATCTTCAGCACAGCGGGCGATCAGGCTGCTTCTGCAGGCTTGGCATACTTCGACCCTGCAACTCTCACCGATATCACACCAGACGTCAAGAGAGAGCTCGGCATCGAGTAATTTCGCATGATTGTGGCCACACCTGTGGCACTATCTTAAAGAGTAACCCACCCAAGGCAGTAACCGCCTGGGTGGGTTTTTTAATGCCCTTATAGCGTCAAAGGTTGATGGTGCAGACGTCATTGCGAGGCTTGGAACAAGCCGCGGCAATCTCATTCACGCTGTATGTCATCCTGAGTGTAACGAAGGATCTCCTCGCAGCCAACAAGCGACTACGTTGATAGTATGATTGTCATTGCGAGGAGGGCTATGCCCGACGTGGCAATCTCCTCGCAGCCGACCATAGACTACGTTGATAGTGTATTGTCATTGAGGAGATTCTTCACTACGTTCAGAATGACATAGTGAGTATTCAGAATGACAGTGTATAGTGTCAACATTGTCAGCGCTATTACTAATTGCTAATTACTCATTACTAATTAGTTAAGGGGATTCCCACGTCGGGCATAGCCCTCCTCGCAATGACGTTGTGGGCTTCAGAATAACGTTGTTATGTGCGTCATTGCGAGTCATCAAAAAAAAGACTACGCACGACTATTACCCATCTCAAAGTAATTGCCATGCGTAGCACCGGACACATTAAAATACATTAACCAATATATATCTACCGACCTAACAAAAGGTCAAAAGCATCAAATTAAAGTTGGCGCGTAGGGGGCATAGTACTATCACAAAGTGCCTACGGCCTACCTATTAAAAAGACCATATTCCTCTTATGCACTAATGCAAGCAACAACCGCAATTGCACCTTATTGAGTTGACCTCTTTAACTAATGCAAAGGTATATGTTTGGTTGAATGTGACCAAATTTTAGGCCAAAAAAGATTTCGCAAAGCGATTTTTAGTATACTGATTATCAATAACTTACGAAATTATTTTTCTTTATTTTTTCGCAAGCCTGATAATCAACAAGTTACGGGATTACAAGCAGTAATTCCGAAATTAAGATATAAACAACTGATTTTCAGCGATTAACGGTCACCAATAGAATTTATCAAAAGGTCGGCATCTTTTGCCTCGCTCTCCTTAATTTTTAGTTTAATGCGATATTTTGTCTTAGAAAGAGCCACTGGATTGGTCTCCATAAAGACACAAATTGCTCGAGACGAGAAGCCAGCATAACTATATAACACTACTCTTTGCTCCTTAGCATTAAGCTTGGGGCACTGCTCACGCAACTTTGTCATGATGTCACCACGACAACTATTGACAAGTCTCTCCAACTCCTCGATGCGCACTTCATCGCTCTTTATAGACTCGATGGTTTGTCGAACCTGCTCGAAGACTTTCGCGGCATGACGCGACGTATCGCTATGTTCATAGTAGGTTTCACACAGACGATTAAGATCGTTGAGGCGATCGTTATATAGGCTATCTACAGCCTCCGAAAGTTTGTCGGAGGTGGTATGAGTTGTAATTTGTAGTTCGTGGATAGTATCAATATAACGCTGAATATCTCGCTTCGCCTTGGAGGTATAACCACGCAAGAAACCCAAGAACAGGGTCAATAGAATAGCTATAGTGAGATATATAGCAATATTACGTTGACGCGATATCTGCTGCTCGCGCTCCTCTTTGCCAAGTGTACTCTCAAGGAGGTCTATCTGATAGTTCAATACAGGTTGCTCAGCAGCAGCCAAAAGCGACTCATCAAGACGCACATTTACACAATTAAGCCAATATAGAGCCTCCTGCATATCACCCATATTTTTATACATGTGATACTTCGCCCGCTCGATAATAGCCTCATCACGATAGGTCTGCTCCTCGGCGACGGTTATATAGTCTAACGCTGCATCGTTGTCACCCAACTCGCTGCTTACGATGGCTCTGACAGCGTAGTATCGCGACACAAACCACAACACACAATCGTACTCCTCAAAAAGAGCAACAACCTCACTACACTTTGTATAATCCTCCCTCTGGAGATATATCTCACACAGTTCATGTAGCACAGCACAGAGAAAGTCCAAATCGCCATTCTCTATGGCATAATCTCGCGCCTCGACAAAGAGGGCCTCAGCCTCATCATAGTTGTGCATCTTGACTGCCACCTGACCCATATTATACATTGTATAGTATCGGTGGTATGGCAAATCAAGTTGCTCAAAGCATGAATATGCCTGCTTGTATGAGGTGTAGCTGTTACTATAGCAGTAGCAAGCACGATATATATCGCCCATAGAGCGGTGCACGACACCCTTAAGGTGTAAATCGTCGTGATGCTTAAGCGAATTTAGCGACTCCGTATGAGCAATCATAGCCTCGGGATAAAGACCGCCTAACTGCAAAACCATAGCGTGCTGAAAGTATGCTCTGGCGCGTAGCTCATGGTCGCTACTATTTTTGTAGTACTTAACAGATATGCTTGTTAGCGAATCGCTATCTACGAGTATTCGGTTATAGTAGCACGCCTCGCTATATACGAGAGCGTATCGAGCGACATCGGAATTTGTCTCTATCTCACTGCGGTCCACGCGCTGCATAATGGCGAGAGCCTCCTTAGGATTCTCCTCAAGCATAGACTCTGCACGCAATACCTCATCCATCCCATCCACTCTCTCGGCACAACCCACAGCAAATAGGGATAACACAACAATAGTTAGCAGCCGCATCACCGTCATGGTAACGTGGCTACGATAGTATGATGTGTTGATAATTAAACGATGTTTCATGATACAAAGATATAGATTTAATCTCTCCGACAAATAGATAAAGCCATAAAAAATTATAAAAAAGATTATACTCTACACAATTATAGGAGTCGAAAGGGGACAGAGAGATGAGTAATTAAATTATTTTTACTAATTTTGTAATGTACCCATAGTGTAACAACTAAAAATCTAATATATGAAATCTATCAAACAACTACTCAAATGCGTAGCCATCGCTGCTATGGTTACGTTTGTCGCATGTGACGACGAAGCTAAAAAGGAGAAGGGCGATGACATCCCCACAGCACCCATCGAGGAGATGACCTACACCCCAACAAAGACCTCGTTTGAACTGTGGGCACCTACAGCAGAGAGTGTGGTGGTACGCCTCTATAATGGCGATACCTTCGCTGAAGAGGTGGCTATGACTAAGGGCAAGCAGGGCTTATGGAACGCCTCAGTAGATGGTGATAAAAAGGGTATGTACTACGCCTTCCAGGTTACCGTTGATGGCAAGACATTGAAGGAGACAGCCGGCATCTTTGCTCGTGCACTCGACATAAATGGCAACCGCGGCGCTATCATCGACATGCGCGACACCGACCCTGAGGGCTGGAGCGAGGATGTAAGCCCCCAAATTGACCCATCGGAGATTGTTATCTACGAGATGCACTACCGCGACATGACAGCACATGAGAGTGCTGGTAGCAGCAACCCAGGTAAGTATATCGCCATGGCAGAGCTGGGCACACGCTCACATGAGGGTCTTTCAACAGGTATAGATCACCTTCGCGAGATGGGCGTGACACACGTTCACCTACTCCCCACTGCCGACTTCGGCTCTATAGATGAGTCGCGACCCACGGATCAATATAACTGGGGATACGAGCCTAAGAACTACAACGCACCCGAGGGTACATACTCTACCAATGCTGGTAATCCCACTACACGTATTCTCGAACTTAAGACTCTCGTTAAGACTCTTCACGATGCTGGTATATGTGTAGTTCTCGACGTGGTATACAACCACACCACATCTACCGAAAACTGCGGCTTCGAGCTTACTGTACCTGGCTACTTCTATCGTATGCGCGAAGATGGTTCATTTGCTGATGGCTCTGGTTGTGGCAATGAGACAGCGAGCGAGAAGCCTATGATGCGTAAGTATATGGTCGAGTCGTTGGAGTACTGGGTTAAGGAGTACCATATTGATGGCTTCCGTTTCGACCTTATGGCCATCCACGATATCGAGACCATGAACCTCATCCGCCAGCGTCTTACAGCTCTCAACCCCGACATCTTGCTCTATGGCGAGGGTTGGGCAGCAAGTGCACCACTCTACGACGAGTCTAAACTCGCATTCAAGCGCTACACCTATCGTATGCCAGGCATTGCAGCCTTCTCTGACGATATCCGCAACGCATTGCGCGGTACGCTTGACCTCTCACAGGGTGGCTTCATACATGGCGTTGAGGGCAACAAGGAGGCACTTAAGTTTGGTATCGTAGGCGGTATCGACCACCCACAGGTTCACCACTCTGAGGCAGCATGGTGTGCCAACCCACGTCAGCACATCAGCTATGTGACATGCCATGACGACCATAACCTCCGCGACCGTCTCGAGCATCTATCACCCGATGCTACAGAGGAGGAGCGCCTACAGATGGCTAAACTTGCACACTTCGGCGTCTTCACATCACAAGGTATTCCATTTATCTTCTGCGGCGAGGAGATGTATCGCTCGAAGCGCGGCGAGAAGAACACCTATAATATGCCCGATGAATATAACGCTATAGACTGGGCACTAAAGAGCCAGTATAACGACATGGTTGAGTATTGCGAGGGTCTTATCGCTATGCGTAAGGAGCACCCCGCATTCTCGTTGGGCACAGCCGAGGCAGTACGCGAGCACCTCACATTTATCGATAACGACAACGAGGCTGCTGTGGGCTTTATCCTCGATAACCTTGAGGGCATAGACCCAGCAAAGCGCATCGTGGTATTGATGAATGGTTCACGCGACTATGTAGAATTTGATATCCCAGTAGGCACATATAAGTGGATTTCGGATGGTGAATTTGTACACCCTAAGGGTATGGTGCCATACAACATTCGTTCAGGAAAGGTAACAGTGCCACCAATATCGGGTATTATCTTGGCAGAGTACTAATATATACTATCTATATGAGGCTGGGTCAAAATTACTTTTGGCTCAGCCTCTTTTTTTGCTTTGTAGCAAATACAATCCACACCTATACCCACTACAAAAATAGGTAGCACTCTTTTGAAGCACTACCTATTATCATCTACTCTACTAAAATCAGTTCTAACTAATCTATAGAACCTCCCCACTAACTAAAACTCTGCATCTCGATTAGGTGAGCATAGATACCACCCTTTTCGAGGAGTTCACGGTGTGTACCCTCCTCAGCTACGCGACCCTGGTCTATAACATAGATGCGGTCAGCGTTATAGATAGTGCTGAGGCGGTGTGCAATAACTATAGATGTACGACCCTTAAGCAGGTTTGTGAGGGCCTCCTGCACGAGCTTCTCGCTCTCGGTATCGAGTGCTGAGGTTGCCTCATCAAGGATAAGAATCTCGGGGTTCTTAAGCACAGCACGCGCGATGCTCAAACGCTGACGCTGACCTCCAGAGAGTTTTGTGCCGCGATCACCGATGTTTGTGTCATAACCCTCGGGGGAATCGCTGATGAAGCCGTGAGCATTAGCAACCTTACATGCCTCAACAACCTCATCGTGCGTTGCAGTTGGGCGACCCATAAGGATATTACCCTCGATAGAGTCGTTGAAGAGCACTGTCTCCTGCGAAACTATACTCATCTTGCTACGCAATGACTCCTGCTTATAATCCTTAATAGACTTACCGTCGAAAAGAATATCGCCACTCTTAACATCATAGAAGCGAGGTATAAGCTCACTGAGTGTCGACTTACCGCCACCAGAAGGACCTACGAGGGCGATGGTCTGACCCTTCTTAATTGTTATATTCACATTGTTGATAACCTCGCGCTCGCCATCATAAGAGAAGTGCACATTACGCAACTCTATAGACTCCTTAAGACCATCAAAATCGGTAGCGTTGTCGCTATCCTTAACCTCCGACTCGGTGTCGATGATAGAAAAGATGCGCTCACCCGCTGCAACACCCTGGTTGATATTTGCAAACTGGTCGATAAATGAGCGTAGGGGGCGTGTAATCTGCGAGAAGGCAGCGATGAAGGCGATGAAGCCTGCACCATTAATAAGACCCTGAGACTCGAGAGTGCCACCAAAGACAAGGATTACTGCAACAGCTGTGATACCCAAAAACTCACTCATGGGCGATGCCAACTGCTGACGCTTTGCCATGCTGATAACAAGTTCCGAGAAGTGATTGTTTATACTCTTGAACTTATTTACAATGAAGTTTGTGGCATTATAGCCTTTGACGATTTTTATGCCCGAAAGTGACTCATCAAGTATAGATACCATATCTGCCATACGCTCCTGACTACGCTTTGCAGGGTGGCGCAACTTCTTTACTATACGTCCAATGATAAGACCTACGATGGGCAAGAAGATAATGGCAAAGAGTGACAACTCCCACGATATGCTTATCATGAGGGCGAGATAACCCACAATAAGGAATGGGTCGCGGAAGGCAACCTGCAAGGTGTTGGTGATACAGTACTGCACAACCATAACATCTTGTGTAATCTTCGACATGATATCACCCTTACGCTGGTCGCTGAAGAAACCTACATTCATATCCAACACGCGAGAATACATCTCATCACGCATACGCTGGATGGTATTTACTCTCAATCGCTCAACAGTCATAGCCGAAGCGTAGCGGAAGAGGTTGCTAAAGAGGTTCATGCACACCGTAACAGCACCCAACAACACCATAAAGCGCACCTTATCTACCTCTCCTGCACCAAAGGCAACGCCATACAGGTAGCAGAGAATATTAGAGAAGCCCTCCTCGGTAAACTCTATACCAGGAAATTTGGTGATAGCTACCAAGACACCACTGCTATTAAACATTGTGGTGAGGATGGGGATAATCATCGCATAGTTGAATGTGTTAAACAGAGCATGCAACGCTGCGAAGAAGAAGTATGGTATAGTATATCGACTCAATGGCTTAGCAAAGTTCAAGAGTCGTAAATATGTCTTAAACATTTAGTTACAGGTTACTTAATTCGTTAATGAAACGGGGTAAGCGAAAGTAAGTGAAGGAAAGTAAAAAAACTACTATTTTAATAATCCCTCTTTTGCGTACTCCTTAATAGACTTTTCAAAATGCTTAATAGTATCCTCCATGCTCATAAACGACTTACCACCAGCAGCATTCTTATGTCCACCACCATTGAAGTAGCGCTGAGCAAAGATATTCACATCTATATCGCCACGCGAGCGCAACGACACACGAATAAAGTCAGTATGCTCCGTAAACATCGCCGATACCTTCATCTTCTTAATCTGCAAGGGGTAGTTCACAAAGCCCTCGCTATCGCCCTGCTGGAACCAGAAACGACGCATCTCATCCTCCGTAAGTGACATATGTGTGACAGTGCCATTATGGAATATCTTCATCTTACGATTGATGACATAGCCAAACAATCGAGCACGACCCTCGGTGAAGGAGTTGTAGACGTTGTTATGAATCTCAGGAATAGATATACCCTTTGCTGCAAGCACCGACACCATACGGAAAACATCGGGAGTAACACTCGAAAATGCGAAGTTACCCGTGTCGGTCATCATGCCGACGAAGATATTTATAGCCATATCTTTCGATATGCTCTCAACACCAAACATAGTCTCAACAAGCAGAGCCACCATATAACATGTGCTCGAAGCCTCGGGATATGATATCATGAGGTCGAAATCCTCCATAGGGTTGAGGTGGTGGTCAATCAATATACGCTTGGCGTGCTGGTTCTCCGTAATCAAATCACCGAGACCATCGAGGCGTGACATGGTGTGGAAGTCGAGACAGAATATTAGGTCAGCATGGCGTACAGCCTCCGAAGCACGACCCTCAGCATCGTTTTTATATATCACCATATCGCCACTACCTGGCATAAAGTCGAGGTAGTAGGGAAACCTATTGGGGAGAATACAAGTAACATCATGACCGTGACGCTTGAGTACCTCTGCCCAAGCAAGAGATGAACCTATAGCATCTCCATCGGGATTGGTGTGTGAGAGTATCACTACACGCTGAGGTTGCTCGATAAAGTCACGAAGTTGTTCTATCTTATTTCTTGATATCTGCATAACAATCATATGTTAATTTGGCAAATATACAAAAAATTAGTCTAATAAACTAAAAATGAACAAAAATTCGATAATAGGAACACTTATATATACTTATGTAATAAAACGAAGTGGGGGCTATTAAAGATGAAACATACCCCCGCACACGTCACACTCTTAAACAGAATCAACAGGGGTTATTATTTTGTTTTTAGTCTTTTTGTTTTTTTTAGAATTGATTATAAATTTTGATTGAGATTGGAGGGATGGGTTTTATCAACAGTTATTTTATATTTTTTTATACATTTATATATATATAATTAAAATTAAATAATAATAAAGGGTGTTGATTGTGTCAATAACTTTTCAGTTGTGTTTTTATCAACATTTTATATTTTGTTTTGTTACTTATTTTTACCTTTGTTAATCTTTTAATTTATTATTAATCAATATAAAAAAACAAAAAAAAAAATAAAATAAACACTGTCAACAAACCTTTATCAACATATAAACAATTTATAAATATTAACATTACATATAGAAAAGCGTCGATAAGTAGGTTGAAAAGATGGGGTATAAATTCTTGTCTTTTTATTTGGAAAAAGAGAGCGGCCGTATATACAACGACCGCTCCCAATTCTGCAAATTTTTTTGTTGTAATTTTGCCAACAATTATTCACACACTTATTAACACTCCGTAGGTAGCTTTTCAACAACCTTAGCGGCAATATCAGCATAGTACTCCTCAACTCGTGAATCGAAGCCTCCAGCGGGGCGACCATCATCACTACCCTCCATAATAGACTGTATGATGGGTATCTGACCCAATAAGTCGACACCTGCACCCTCAGCATATTGCTTTGCACCACCCTTACCAAAGAGGTAGTACTTATTATTGGGTAACTCCTCAGGCGTAAACCATGCCATATTCTCAACAACACCCAACACAGGAACATTAACCTGTGGGTGGCGGAACATCTCAACACCACGCACAACATCCGCCACAGCAACCTGCTGCGGAGTAGAGACGATAACTGCACCCGAAATCTTGAGTTCGTTGATTATTGATAGGTGTATATCGCCAGTGCCTGGAGGAAGGTCAATCAAGAGGTAGTCCAACTTACCCCAGCGTGTCTGGTGGATGAGCTGATGAAGGGCATTCACAGCCATGCCACCACGCCACATCAAGGCATCGGTAGGCTTAATAAAGAAGCCTATGCTCATAACCTTAATGCCCAACGACTGCGCAGGGATGATAAAGTCGTGACCCTC
>JAZRAW010000025.1:0-6245 GCA_045634765.1 Alistipes sp. | reverse complement strand
TTGCCCTCCTCAATCTCGCCATTTGTCATCTTCATAAAGAGGTCGAGGTTTTCCTCGATGGGGCGGTTGCGGAAGGGGCTTTCGGTTCCCGCTTGTGTGGGTGTGCCCTTCTGCGCAGCAATCTCCTCGGATGTCTGCTCGTCGATATAGGCCTTGCCCTGCTTGATGAGGCGCACAGCGAAGTCCCACAACTGCTGGAAGTAGTCCGAAGCGTAGTACTCAGCACCCCACTCGAAGCCAAGCCACTTGATATCCTCTTTGATAGCCTCTACATACTCCACATCCTCCTTTGTGGGGTTTGTGTCGTCGAAGCGGAGGTTACATACGCCGCCATAGCGCTTAGCAACGCCGAAGTCCATGCAGATAGCCTTGGCGTGACCGATGTGGAGGTAGCCGTTGGGCTCGGGTGGAAAGCGTGTCTGCACGCGTGTCTTACCCTTGGCAATAGCCTCTTCGATAACCTCTTCTACGAAGTTCAAAGACTTCTCCTTTACTTCAGTTACTTCTGTTGTCATAGTCTTATGTATGTTTTAATTACTTATTTATTCTATTGTCTGGTTGCGCTTTAGGCTGATATTTGTGCCGAGGGCGACATCCACCTGCAACCACTGTCGCGTGCCCCAGCCCGTGCCGTCATACTCCATCGTGATACCCGCCTTCACACCTACGGTGCCATCGAAGAAATGGCGACCATACGAGAGTGCAATAGCGTCGTATATGCCCTTGTCGGTGCGATATAGCGGCATGCAGTGATATAAATCTGCACCATAGCGGTTGTAGTAGGTTAACAACGAGCCCTTGCCTACATAGAGGCGGTTAGATAGCTCCAAGCCTGCCCACTCAAAATTTACAAGGAGCTCACCACCAAAGGGGTGCTCCCACACATCCTCGTTTATGCGGTCGCGCTGCAACGACTGCACATAGCTCAGGCGCACATCCATATAGAGCCACGCACGACCCACCTCAACAAGCTCGCCATTCTCCCACTCAATATATGGCGTAAGCATAATGTTATCCACAACGCCATCCACGGTCTCTGGGTTGTAGTCCTTAGCATAGTGACCCATATAGAAGTCGTAACCATATGAGAACCAGCCGCGTGCGAATAAGCTATGCTTACCCGACGACATTATCGCAAAGGCCTCGCGCGTATCGAACGAACGCATACCCGTATAGTCCATCGCGAACTCAACAAAAGAGGGGCTCTCTTTTTCTTCGTAGCGCGCTAACACACCGACGATGCTATTGTTGTAGTAGCAGTACGCTGGGTCGAAGAATAGCGGGGAACGCAAACCTCTCATTGCGCTACGAGGAAAGATACCTGCATATAGTTTTACCCTTGGGGCATTGTAGGCGCAGTATAGTTGTAACTTAGCTTTCGAGATGAATTTGCTGTGACCGAAATCCTGATACAAATCGGCACCTACCATCAGTTGGTTCCACTCATGCCACTCGACACCCACCTTAGGTGTTAGACGAGCACCAAAGAGCGTACCCGAACTTACGTCCTCCATCGAGGCATACTCCGTGTTGTCGAAGAGCATAGTGAAGTCGGCCTCGAGCTTTAGCTCCTGCGCAGAGAGTGTGGACATCCCCCCAACGAGGGTTGCAAACGTGAGGAGTATGTATGCTACAAATCTACGCATTGGTTACCGATAAAAAACATTTGGTGCAAATTTACCAAAAATATTTTATATTTTATTACTTTTGTGGCGTAGTAATTAAAATTACTTAAAAATATATCTGTCAACCGATAAAACAAAACTTGAGATATATGCGAAAACTACTTAACGAGGAGCTTGGCCGTCCCACAATCGAGGAGTATGCCTCGGTGGAGAAACTACCCGTGGTCGTGGTGCTTGACAATGTGCGGTCGGCACAGAACGTGGGCTCATTCTTCCGCACCGCTGATGCCTTTGGTATTGAGCGCGTTGCACTATGTGGCATCAGTTGCACACCCCCTAATCGAGAGATACACAAGACGGCGCTCGGCTCGGAGCAGAGCGTGGCGTGGAGCTACCATAACACAACATTGGAGTGCGTGGAGCAGCTACGCGCGGAGGGCTACCGCATCATCGCCATAGAGCAGATTGAGGGTTCGACAATGCTCAACGACTTCCGAGTGGAGGAGGGTGCGAAATATGCGCTTATCTTTGGCAATGAAGTGGATGGCGTGGACCAGGCCGTTGCCGACATTGTGGATGGCGCAATAGAGATACCGCAGGTGGGCATCAAGCACTCGCTCAATGTTTCGGTATCAGCGGGTGTACTGATGTGGGAGATGTTCCGCCAATTGCGATAGTAACGTAGTAAGGAGTAAAAAATATCGGTAAAATTTTGCAGATACCAAAATAAGTAGTATATTTGCAGCGCTCTTTTACAAAAAGATAGTTTAAGGAGGGTTGGGTGAGTGGCTTAAACCAGCAGTTTGCTAAACTGCCGATATCGTAAGGTATCCGCTGGTTCGAATCCAGTGCCCTCCGCTTTTTAGAGCATGTGTAGCGACCGAGATTCTCGGTCGTTTTTTTTGTTACTACTCGCCACTGATGCAAGCATCGTGGCGTATAGCAACAAAAATTTGCAAGCAAAACTACAAATGCTTGCGTTGTCACTGACTCTCACTTAAGGCTGGTTGCGGGGATAGGAGTTACATTTATTGCTCGACCTAACGGTCTGCGCTAATATCGTATCCCCGCGAGTTCGGGCGCTCGCGCCCTCACTTCAAATCCAGTGCCCTCCGCATCAAGCGTAATGTAATGCAAGACTCGCACAGCGAGTCTTTTTTTTTTGTTATTAGCATATGCAAGTTTACTTGCGGTGTGCTAAGAACAAGAAAAAGATCCGTTAGGATGCATTACATTACGTTTGCAAATTATGGTATAACTGGATGGGCGAGCGTAGCGATGCCAATTCTGCCCTCCGCTTTTTAGAGCATTTGTAGCGACCGAGAATCTCGGTCGTTTTTTTTGTTTACGAAAGACCCCACAATTGCTTTAAATGCTCGTTTCTCACAAGCGCTTGTTTATTGTCAGAAGCCGTGAGATATGGGGAGGGTGCAAATTAATTTTGCGTCAGAAAGGGTTAGGCTTGGCCTATCGCAAAAGAAGACTCCTTTGTCAGAAACGCTTGTTTATTGTCAGAAGCCGTGAGATGTGGTGCATCACAAAAGAGAACTCCCAAGGATAGTACAAATAGTACAGCCTTGGGAGTTCTACTTTTAGGGATGTGCCGCAGATTGCGGCTTATCACAAGAAACTACATGTAGAAGGGGCGGATATAACCACCAACCTTAACAACGTTAGTCTCGATAGTTGCGGGAGCAACAGCCTTTGTCTCAGCCTTGAACTCTACATTGTTCTCAGCAGTCTCAACCTTAACAGCAGAGAGTGAGATACCCTCGCTTACAACGATTGACTGAGGCATAGAGAAGCTTGACTTCTCAGCAGCGTTGAGCTCGTTAACGAGGTCGATAAGCTCCTGGATGTCCTGCTTGTTCTCTACAGTAGGCATAGTCTTCTCGCGACCGATACCACCAGGCTGGCCAGTAGTTGTGTCTACTGCGTATGCCAAAGCTGTGTACTCGTAATCCCATTCAGTCACATAGAAACCATAAGGCTGTGACATTGAGCATGTCGCCCAGTAACCAGTACCAGCCTTCCAAAGCTCAGGATCAGTATAGTTCATGAGGTTGCCGCCGAGCAAAGTAGTGAAGAGTGAGCGAGCACCATCGAAGTTAGAGTACTTGAAGACGCTGATAGCCTTACCCTTTGTTGCCTCTGGCTTACCGAATGCAGCACCATTCTCCTCGTTACCAGAGTAGTTACCGATGAACTCAACAGTAGGAGTTACGCTACCTACAGATGCAGTAGTTGCAAGGTTCTCAAATGTCTGAACCTTAGCTACCTTACCTGTCTTGTGGTCGATAGCGAAGATGTAACCCATGATAGTTGTATCGGGCTGCATGCCTGAAGCATCGATAGTGTAGTTACCCTTGTAGAAGTACAGACCCAAAACCTGTGCGAGAGTTACATTAGGATCCTGAGCCTGCTGCATCTCGAGAATCTCAGCAATACCTGCCTCTACCTCTGAAACAAGAACCTCCTCGTTGTACTCCTCAGGCTTGCAAACACCTGGAGTGTAGTATGTAGAAGCAACTGATGATGTAACACCGATTGTCAAGCTATAAGGAGTTACTGACGAAGCTGTCATGTTGAACTCAGTCTCTGAAGCATCAGGTGCGGGCAATGTGCGGAATGTTACCATTTTAGGCTCAGTAGTGATACCACCAGCATAACCGAATGCAACAACATAGTAGTCTGTATCGGGAGCGTCGAGCTTATACTTGTATGGGCTACCAGGGCCACCAGTGTAATCCTGAACACCGCTGTAGAGCATCATACCGCTGTTCATCCAAGCACCGTACATAGCAACGATCTCGTTCATAATCTCCTCACCAGTCTTTGCGCCATCCCATTCACCTACCATCCAGCAGAATGTCTGCTTGTCGTCAGAAGGTGTAATCTTGATAGCTGCGCGATCCATCTCAACATCAGTTACAGATACGTCGAAAGTCAAGTCAGCAGCCTTAGCATCGCCTGTAGTGTAAGTAGAAGTTGTTACACCAGTAGCGAGTGTGATAACGCCAGTCTCGTCGATGATGAAACCTGCAATCATGTTTGTGTACTCAGTGTTTGCATTAAGATCCTTAGCCTGGAGAGTGAGAGCACCCTTGTGGAAGAGAGCGTTAAGGATGGTGTTATCATCATAACCAGCACCACGGAAGCCATCGATCTGCATCTGCAAGCAGTAGAGCAAGAACTGCTCCTCTGACATATTATAAGCCTCGGGGCTGAGGTAGTACTCGTAAGAGCCTGTAGGAACAGTGTAGAAGTACCAAATAGCCTCGTTGTCTGATGGAGTAACCTTGAACTCTGCAGTGTTACCATCAACAGTAGTCTCGATTGTGAAAGTTACATCGAGAGTAGGAGCAGCTGCTGTAGTGAACTTTGTCTTGCTTACCTCTGAGCATGCCTCGTAGTTGTTTACGGGGTCAACACCGAAAACAATGATGTAGTAGTCAGACTCGGGAGCAAGGTTAGTGTATGAGTCCTCAAGAACACCCTTATCAGTGTAATCAGCGAGGAACTCAACCAATGTCATACCCTCAGTACGTGCCTCTGCCTCAAACTCCTGAAGGAGTGTAGCAACGAGATACTTGTCCTGTGTGAACTCCTCAACAGTCTCAGCATCATACAAGATGCAGAGGTACTCTGCCTCGAGGTCAGAAGGAGTAACAGTGTAGTCTACAGATGAGTAAGTAACCTCACCAAGCTCAACCTCGAAAGTGAGACCCTCGGGCTGTGGTGGCTCTGGCTCGGGCTTCTGCTCAGGTGCAGGCTCTGTACACGCTGCAAATGACAACGTAACAGCTGTCAAAAGCATCATTAACCAATTAAATTTTTTCATAGTTTTAGTTTAGTTATAAAGTTGTTAAGTAATTGCCTAACTTATAGATAGTTATACTTGTGTGCGTTCACTATAAAAAAGAACACACTATTCAATCTACAAAAGTACAATATTTTTGTCACTATGCAAAAAAAATAGCGGTTTTTATGTAATAAAAAGAGGGGATAAGGAATATAAGGAGATTAGGGAAGTTAGAGAAGTTAGGGAATTATGGAAAGTACCATGTTAGCAGTATCCTTAAACTCCTTAATCTCCCTAAATCCCCGCCACCGAATTTCTTGTCAGAAGGCTGCCGATACAACGCTCGGCAAAAAAAATGCGGATAGGTTGTACTATGACGTACTACCTATTCGCATTTATTTTTGTTAGCGGCAGTAGATGTCTGCCTTATCACAAGAAATTACTCGAAAGTTCCGGTCCAGGTGAGTGTAATGCGGTTCTGCTGGGGCGCATCATCGAGGGCGTCAATAACGATGGTATATGTACCATCGCCATTTGATGTGATAGTCACAGTGCCCTCGTAGAGAGGTGCTTGCGACACGCAGAGGCCATCCTTGTAGACCATAAAGAGCGAGCCGAGAAGTAGGTCGGCATCATCGGCAACACGGAAGCCAGGGACAAAGACGTTAGCACGGAAGTCGGGCATAGTCTCATCCTCAGCAGAGAAGCCAGAGGCAACATAAGTACCTGTAAAGTCAGTTGTTGAGTTATTCAAGAAATCGATTACGAGATATGTGCCATACTTCATGCCATCGTTGCAGACAAACTCGATGCACCAA
>JAZRAW010000024.1:0-14212 GCA_045634765.1 Alistipes sp. | reverse complement strand
TACTTATCCAACCAGCTGAAGAACTCGCGGTTCCAAACTACGCTGTTCTGGGGCTGGAATACCTGGTGTGCCTCGTTCTCGAATGATACCAAGCGAGCGTCGATGCCCTGAACACGCGCTGCGGTGAATGCCTCGAGTGACTGGCTGTAAGGAATACGATAGTCCTTCTCGCCTGTGATAATCATGATGGGGCTATCCCAGTTTGCAACCTTCTTGTGTGGAGAGTTTGCGTATGAACGCATTGCTGTAGCATTGTCCTTCTCCCAGTATGCGCCACCGTAGTCGTTAGTCACGAAGAAGAGCTCCTCGGTGTGGCCATACATAGACTCGAAGTTGAAGATACCGCAGTGTGCGATGAAGGCCTTGAAGCGCCCCTCGTGTACGCCAGCGAGGTAGTATGTAGAGTAGCCACCATACGATGCACCCACACAACCACGGTGGTCAACATCTACCCAAGGCTCCTTAGATACCTCGTCGATTGCAGCAAGATAATCCTTGATGTTCTGACCTGAGTAGTCACCCGAAATCTGGTCTGTCCACTCCTGACCGAATGATGGGCAACCACGACGGTTAGGCGCTACGATAACATAGCCCTGTGCTGCCATAAGCTGGAAGTTCCAACGGTAACTCCAGAACTGCGACACGGTGCTCTGAGGACCACCCTGGCAGTAGAGAAGTGTAGGATACTTCTTTGTGGGGTCGAAGTTGGGAGGAAGAATAACCCATGTAAGCATCTTCTTGCCGTCAGTCGTTGTAATCCAGCGCTCCTGAACCTCACCCATCTTGATGTGCTCGTAAATCTCGTGGTTTACATCAGTAAGCTGTGTCAATTCGCCGCTCTCGAGGTTTACATCGTAGAGCTCCACGGCCTTAGAGATTGTGTTCATGTTTGCCACAATCTTACCCGCAGCGAATGTGAAGTTGTTGATGTCGTGGTTACCAGCAGTGATATGCTTCATGTTACCATTAAGGTCGATGTGAGCCACCTGGTGAGTACCACGCCATGGGAGCACGAAGTACATAGCCTCGTTGCCATCCCAAACTACCTCTGTTACGCAGTAGTCTTGACCGCGTGTGATATATGTGCACTCGTTGGTCTTAAGGTCGAATACCCAGAGACGCTGCTGGTCAGCCTCGTTGCCGGGGCGACGCTGTGAGCGGAAGGCGATCTTCGAGCCGTCGGGAGAGAATACGGGATACTTGTCGTAGCCTACGAACTTGTCGACACCAGTTGCTGCAGCCTCCTTTGTAAGGTTGCGTGTCTCCTCGGTAGCGAAGTTGTAGAGGAAGATGTCTGAATCTGTAGAGAGTGCATACTCAACACCTGTCAAGGGCTTACATGTGTAGGCAAGCAAGCTACCGTCGGGCGAGAGGGTAATCTCTGCAGTGTCGAAGTAGGGAGCAAGAGGTGAGTCGTATGCCGCATCAGCACCGATGATATCCTTGCCATTTACAATCTTGCCATCCTTGTAGTCGGCAGCAAATACATGGAGGTATGAGCCATCATCCCAGTAGTCCCAGTGGCGTACCATGAGGTCGTCATAGATGCGCACCTTCGACTTGTCCATATCGTCGTACTTGTTCGAGCCCTTAAGCTTTGCAACCTCTACGCGCTTTGTGTAGAAAGCGTGGTCGCCAGCGATGCCGAAGCCCTCAACGCCACCAGCAATATCCGACACCTGCTTAACGTTGTCGCCATCACAGCTCATAGACCACACCTGCATCTCGCCAGAGCGGTTAGACATAAAGGCGATAGTCTTGTTGTCGAGCCACTGGGGAGCAGTGTTTGTAGAGTTGTTGTCTGTAAGGCGTACCTCCTTGCCTGTTGCCATGTCGCGAAGACGCAATGAGGTGATACCACGGTTCTCAGCCATGTTGTACTCGGTGAGAGTGTAGAGAAGCTTGCTGCCATCGGGTGAGAGTGCCTGTGAGCCGATGCGACCCATCTTCCACATAACCTCAGCGGTGAGGATACCCGCCTCCTTCTCCTCTTCGGTCAAGGCGTTGTTGATTACAAGAGGCTCGGGCTTGTTAGTCTCGGGAGCCTCACTCTCGCTACAACCGCCCGCAGCGAGTAACGATGCAAAAGTCATAAGACAGAAAAATTTTTTCATAATATTTTGGTTATAGTTTTAATAAATTTCCAACACTTTCGTTAGGTTATCTCCGCTTTTTCGTATCTTTGCACACAGCAATATGAAGCAAAGCACAACATATACCATCAACTTTGGGTCTTCGAAGCTGCAAATAAGCTCGAAAACCGAGCTTGCGGACGCGTGCGTTATGCATGCGTGTGCGCAAGAAAAAAATCTGCGTGCGAAAATAATAAAAAAAGTTGAACTTTCCAAATCTGTTGCTCTTATCACCGACGACCCCGAGGCAACCTTTGCGGCGCTATGCAGGGAGTTTAAGGTCGTCAGAGCTGCAGGCGGAGTAGTTACAAATAGCAAAGGTCAGCTCTTGATGATTCGACTGCGCAACCGCTGGGACCTTCCCAAAGGGCATATCGAGCTAAAGGAGGAGAGCCACGAGGCAGCGCTACGCGAGGTAATAGAGGAGACAGGCATCAGAGCCAACATCCTTGATAATAAACCACTTGCAACGACATGGCACGCCTACAACATCTACGGCCCCTGGGAGCTAAAATCTACAGACTGGTGGAGGATGCAAGCAACAGAGGATGCTACCCCAAAGCCACAAAACGAGGAGGGCATAACCGAGGTGCGATGGATGGATTACGAGACACTAAACGGGGCACTAAATGAGAGCTACGAAACAATTAAAGAGGTGGTGCGTGCGTTAGATGCTAGAAACGACTAAGACTATGAATAAGATACTTTGGGTGGACGATGAGATTGATCTCTTGAAGCCACATGTGATGTTTTTGACCGCCAAGGGCTACGAGGTGGACACTTGCAACAATGGCTATGATGCCGTTGAGATGGTGGGCGCAACCTCCTACGACTTGGTTATTCTTGACGAGATGATGCCCGGCATGACGGGTCTTGAGACCCTCCCCCTGATTAAGGAGGCGCGCCCCTCTTTGCCCGTGATTATGGTTACAAAGAGCGAGGAGGAGAACATCATGGATAAGGCCATAGGCTCGAAGATTGCTGACTATATCATCAAGCCCGTAAACCCCAACCAAGTGCTCCTCTCGATTAAGAAGAACCTACACTCACAACAGCTTGTCACAGAGCAGACTACAGCAGACTATCGCGCAGAGTTCGGACGCATCGCAGCACAGCAGCAGACAGCCTCAACATTCACCGAGTGGACACAGCTATATCGCAAGGTTGTGGGTTGGGAGATAGAGCTCGCCACCTCTTCCGACAAGAGCATCCGCGAGGTGCTCGCCTACCAGAAGGATGAGGCAAATCAGGCCTTCTCGAAGTTCGTGCGCCGCAACTACTACGATTGGATAAATCGCCGCATTGACGATGAGGAGATACCCACTATGTCACACACCTTGATGCGCCACCGCATCTTCCCCGAGGTAGACAGCGCCGAGCACACAACGCTGCTCCTTATCGACAACATGCGCTACGACCAATGGCGCACGATAGCCCCCATGCTCCGTGGCCTCTTCGACGTTGAAACAGATGACTTCTACTGCGCCATCCTACCCACCGCAACGCAGTATGCACGCAACGCCCTTTTTGCTGGCTTGATGCCCCTTGCAATTGATAAGCTGATGCCCGATAAGTGGCTCAACGACAATGAGGATGGCGGCAAAAATATGTACGAGGAGGAGTTTTTACACAGGCTTATCACCCAGTCGGGAAAGAAGTACAAACTCTCATTCGACAAGCTTGTCCGCCCCGAGGCGGGACGCAAACTTTTGGACAACATGCAGCACATCTACGATGCTGACTTCTCGGTCATCATCTACAACTTCCTCGACATCCTCTCGCACGCCCGCACCGAGACCGACATCATCCGCGACCTTACGGACGACGAGGCAGCATTCCGCTCTCTCACACGCTCTTGGTTTGAGCACTCGGAGCTATACACGCTACTAAAGATGCTCTCGGAGCGCGGACACAAGGTCATCATCACCTCGGACCACGGAACTATTCGCGTGGATAACCCCGTGCGTGTGACAGGCGACAAGGAGACATCGGCCAACCTACGCTATAAGACAGGCCGCAACCTCGCGTACAACGCACGCGATGTATATGAGGTAACACGCCCCGAGGATGTGCAACTACCATCGGGTCGTCTGACGTCGAGCTATATATTCGCCTACAACCGTGACTTCTTAGTCTACAACAACGACGCTAACAGATATATACGATACTATAAAAATACGTTCCAGCATGGCGGCATCTCAATGGAGGAGATGATAGTCCCCTACGCCGTGCTTAAACCCAAGAATAAATAACACGTTATGAGCAAGATAATAGAAATCAATTCGCTCGATGAGCTTGACACCGTTGCCGAAGCAGTCATCGGCTCACTAAATGGTCGCACGGTCGTAGCCTTCGACGCCCCCATGGGTGCGGGTAAGACAACCCTTATCAGCCGCATCGCAGCGCTGCTTGGCGCCAAAGACTCGGTGACAAGTCCAACTTTTGCCATCGTAAACCAGTATGAGGGCACGAAGCATACCATCTACCACTTCGATATGTACCGCATCGAGCGCGTGGAGGAGGCCCTCGACTTCGGTTCGGAAGAGTACCTCTCATCGGGTGACCTCTGCCTTGTTGAATGGCCCGAAAAGATTGAGCCTCTGCTCCCTGATGACACTATGGTCGTAAGGATTGAGATATTGTCAGATACTGCGCGACGTTTTGAAATTCAATAATTTTGACTACCTTTGTGGCCAAAATTTAACAACATGGAGAAATACGAGTCAATACAGCAACAGATTAATCATCCCGCGTCACTGATTTACCCTCTAATATCGCGCATGGATCTATTTAATGCAGCCCTCCAAGATAAAGTTGAGGAGTGGCAAGCGACACCCGACAGCTGCTCGTTCAAGGCTAAGGGTATGAAGATATGCATGCGTATAGAGGAACGTGTTGAGAATAAACATGTTAAGATTGTAACCGACGAGGGTGGCATTCCTCTTGAGTTTGCTTTCTGGATTCAGCTTAAAGAGGTTGCGCCTAACGACACTCGTGTGAGAATGGTACTACATGCCGAGTTGAATATGATGCTTAAGATGATGCTTGGCAATAAAATTCAGAAGGGTCTCGATGACGCAGTTACACAGCTTGCAGCATCACTTAACTCGTTTAGATAGGGTTAGCAATTCTCCCTTTTATTTGCAAAATAACACGTTGCGGCGACAAAAAAGTTGATTTTTACTTGCAAATTCAACTAAGTTGCCTTATATTTGCGGACATTTTTTGCTAAAAATCCCCCATTAGTTGGGCAAAAGATAGAAATATACTGTTATAAATAAACTAAAATAAACAATTACAATTATGACTAAGGCCGATATCGTAAACGAGATTGCGAAGTCTACTGGCGTTGAGAAAATCCAGGTTCAGGCTATCGTAGAGGCATTTATGGAGAGCGTTAAGGGCGCTATGATCAAGGGCGAGAATGTATATCTTCGTGGTTTTGGTAGCTTCATCATCAAGAAGCGCGCTACTAAGGTAGCTCGTAATATCTCAAAGAATACAACTATCACTATTCCTGAGCACAATATCCCCGCATTCAAGCCCGCTAAGAGCTTTGCAGTTGAGGTAAAATAGTTACAAACCATTTAATATTATAAGATTATGCCAAACGGAAAGAAGCACAAGCGTCATAAGATGGCTACGCACAAGCGTAAGAAGCGTCTTCGCAAGAATCGTCACAAGAAGAAGTAATTTTTCTTAATAGGACATAGATGGAGCTAAGGCAAGTCCTTAGCTTCACCTATTTACACAGGATTACATTGTAGAATTATGAACAGAGAACTTATTATCAATGTAAATCCAACCGAAGTCTCGATAGCACTATGTGAAGACAAGGTGCTCGTCGAGCTTAACAAAGAGCAGTGTCAGACGGGATTCTCGGTAGGCGACATCTACCTCGGTCGCGTACGCAAGATTATGCCCGGCCTGAACGCAGCATTCGTAAACATAGGTCATGAGAAGGATGCATTTATCCACTACCTCGACTTGGGCGCCAACTACCGCTCGTTAGAGCGCGTCGTGCATAGCTGCAAGGGTGGTCGCCGACAGCGAGGTGTCGAAGGCATCAAGATTGAGCCAATACTCGAGAAGGAGGGTCGTATAGGTGACCACCTCAAGCCTGGCGATGAGATTATGGTGCAGATTGCCAAGGAGGCAATATCGACAAAGGGTCCACGTCTCACAGCTGATATATCGCTTGCTGGACGAAATGTGGTGTTGGTGCCATTCTCGAACAAGGTGTTTGTATCGAATAAGATACGCTCGAACGCTGCAAAGAAACGACTTCGTAAGGTTGCACAGGAGGTGCTTCCACAAAACTTCGGCGTCATCATACGCACGGCAGCAGCCGATGCCGAGGATGTCGACATTATGCAAGACATACTCTCTCTTGTTGAGAGATGGAACAAGACTCTTGCCGCTATACGCAAGAGCGAGGCTCCCGCTCGCCTAATGAGCGAAATGAGCCGTGTAAATACAATTATTCGCGACTCGCTCAACGACACATTCTCACAGATTACGGTCGATGACGAGACGATGTACAACGAGATTAAGAGCTACGTTCACGCCATCAAGCCCGACATGGAGCACAAGGTGAAGCTCTATACAGGCAAGGTGCCAATCTTCGATAACTTCGATGTCGCGAAACAGATTAAGTCGTTATTTGCAAAGTATGTATCGCTCCGCCGCGGAGCATACCTCATCGTTGAGCACACAGAGGCAATGCACGTCATTGACGTAAACTCTGGCAACCGCACAAAGGCCGAGGACGACCAGGAGCAAACAGCCCTTGAGGTGAACCTCGCTGCAGCTAAAGAGATAGCACGCCAGCTACGCCTGAGAGATATGGGCGGTATCGTCATTATAGACTTCATCGACTTGCGTAAGGCTCCAAGCCGCCAAACTCTATACGAGGAGATGCAAAAGTTGATGGCAACAGACAAGGCTAAGCACACCATCTTGCCATTGACGAAGTTTGGTCTTATGCAGATTACACGCCAGCGCGTGCGCCCCATTGCCATTGAGGAGACATCTGACATTTGCCCCACATGTCATGGCACAGGCAAAGTTGGCCCAACGATGCACCTTGAAAAGAAAATCGAGGAGCAGATTCAGCTCCTATGCGAGAAGGGTTGTCGCTATGTAAACCTGAAGGTTAGCCCCTATGTTGAATCGTATCTGCGCAAGGGAATATTTTCGCTCCGTATGCGTTGGATGTTGAAGTATAAGGTACGCATTGATATCACTACCGAGCAGAGTATCGGCATGATTGACGTGGCATACCTTGACAAGGAGGGTAAATCGCTTCTAATGTAACTAACATAAGTTTAAGGTATAGGAAGCGTGGATTATTTGAAGAGTCTCGTTCGCACCTCCAAACAGGCGAATGAGCTACAAAAATGTTTGGAAACATTAGGCTCTACCGTCCATCTTGAGCAGATGGTCGGCGGAGCCTATTCGCTTTATGCAGCGGGTACCATCGAACATATGGGTGGTATTCACATCTTCTTGGCCGATGACCGCGATAGCGCAGCATATCTCGTCAACGACCTTTACGAACTCCTTGATGAGGAGCGTGTTGAGTTCTTCTCATCGGGCTATAAACGCTCAGCTGCCTATGGCAGTGAGGATGCTCAGGGCGTTGTCCGCCGCACATCAGCACTGAATGCCATAACAAATTTCAAGGAGGGATATTTAGTAATATGCACCTACCCCGAGGCTTTGGCCGAGAGTGTTGCCGAACGCGTGGATATGGCCGAGCAGTCGCTACACCTCAAGGTGGGTGACAAGATGGAGCAGAGCGCGCTTGTGGAGTGGCTTATAGAGCATGGCTTCGAGCGTGTGGATTTCGTCTACGAGCCAGGACAATACTCCGTGCGTGGTGGTATCGTCGATGTGTTCTCCTACGTTGAGTCTAAGCCCTACCGTATCGACTATTTCGGCGATGAGATTGACTCGTTGCGCCGCTTCGATATATCGAGTCAGCTATCACACGAGCGCCCCAATAGCATTGAGATTGTGGCCAACACCATGAGCGACGGCGAGAGTGCTAACCGCGTATCGTTGGCCCGCTTTGCCACGGGTGCTACATGGTGGATTTCGGATGGCGACTTCTCACTACGCAAGATTGCCGAGGTACGCAAAAAGGTTTTGGAGCAGGCCGAGAGTGAGGAGGAGGCTCGCACATTGGCAACACGCGTGACTTCGCGCCAAATACTCCTCAAGGATTGGGAGGAGTCGAGCATCGTGGTGTGGAGGGACAACATTCGCGAGCGCCGCGCTACGCACACCATCACCTTCAACACTGCGCCACAACCCGCCTTCAACCGCAACTTCGAGATGTTGGCGGACGACATACGTTGGAATGGTGAGCGTGGCTATACTACATCTATCCTCACACACAACAAGGCGCAAATGGAGCGCCTTAACAATATCTTCCATCAAATAGGTCGTAGCAGCGTATCATTCCGCGCCGAGGATATCGTGTTGCACGAGGGCTTCATCGATAACGACCTTAAGGTATGCGTATATACAGACCACAACATTTTTGACCGCTACCAGCGTTACCACTTGCGCGACGAGATTAAGCGCGACGAGCAGATGACCGTAGCAGAGCTTAACGCCTTAAAGGTTGGTGACTATGTTGTGCACATAGACCATGGCGTGGGTCGCTTTGGAGGCTTGGTTAAGCTCAATGAGAATGGTCACGTCAAGGAGGCTATCAAGCTCATATACAAGGATAACGACATACTCTTTGTCAATGTCCACGCCCTGCACCGCATATCGCGCTACAAGAGTGGCGAGGGCGAGCCACCGAAGATATATAAGCTCGGAAATGGCGCATGGCAGAAGCTCAAGGCTACGACAAAGAAGGCCGTCAAGGATATATCGCGCGAGCTTATCGCCCTCTACGCCAAGCGTAAGGCATCCAAGGGTTTCGCCTTCTCCGAGGATGGCTACCTACAGCAGGAGCTCGAGGCATCGTTCAAGTGGGAGGATACGCCCGACCAGCAGACCGCCATCGCTGCCGTCAAGCGCGACATGGAGTCTGACCAGCCTATGGACAGGTTGGTATGTGGCGACGTGGGCTTCGGCAAGACCGAGGTAGCTATACGTGCCGCCTTCAAGGCTGCGTGCGACGGCAAGCAGACAGCAGTCCTTGTGCCCACCACAATCCTTGCATTGCAGCATTATCGCTCCTTCTCGGAGCGTCTACGCGACCTACCCGTAACCGTAGAGTATATCAACCGTACAAAGTCGGCAAAGGATGCACGACGCATAGCCGAAGAGCTCAAGGCGGGTAAGATTGACATCCTCATCGGCACACATAAGATGCTCTCGAAGCAGATAGAGTTCCACGACTTAGGACTACTCATCATCGACGAGGAGCAGAAGTTTGGCGTGGCAGCAAAGGAGAAGCTCACACAGCTATCGGTTGCTGTCGACACTCTTACTCTCACTGCGACCCCCATCCCACGAACACTCCAATTCTCGCTTATGGGTTCGCGCGACTTGTCGGTAATCTCCACCCCACCACCAAACCGTCAACCGATTGTCACAGAGTCACATACATTTAGTGAGGAGGTGATACAGGATGCTATAGAGGAGGAGTTGGCACGCGGTGGTCAAGTATACTTTGTGCACAACAGAGTCGATGACTTGCAGACTATCGCTGGCATGATTACACGCCTATGCCCCAAGGCTCGCGTGGGCATAGGTCATGGTCGCATGAAAGCTGAGGAGCTCGAAAAGCTCATAATGAATTTTATCTACGGCGAGTTCGATGTGCTGGTGGCTACGACAATCATCGAGAACGGCATCGACATCGGCAACGCTAACACCATCATTATCAACGATGCACACCACTTCGGACTAAGCGACCTGCATCAGCTGCGTGGCCGCGTGGGTCGTAGCGACCGAAAGGGCTTCTGCTACTTGCTCTCGCCGCCTGACGAGCTTATCGGAGGGGATGCACGCCGCCGTCTACGCGCCATCGAGGAGTTCTCGGATTTGGGTTCGGGCTTCAACATCGCTATGCAGGATCTCGATATTCGTGGTGCGGGCAACCTCTTGGGTGCCGAGCAGAGTGGTTTTATTGCCGACGTGGGCATCGAGACATATCAGAAGATTTTGCAGCAGGCAATCTCCGAGTTGCGTGCCGAGGGTCTCGACACCTCGGGCTTGAGTGAGGCGGAGAACGATGCTATGAAGGATATATCGTTTGTGGATGACGCCACTATCGACATCGATGTGGATGCCTCTATTCCTGATAGTTATGTACGCTCGCAGAGCGAGAAGCTGCGTCTCTACCGCGAGATTGACGCCATGCGCAGCGACGAGCAGTTTGAGGCATTTGCAACGCGCCTCATAGACCGCTTCGGCGCTATACCGCAGTCCGTGCGTGAGCTTATCGACGTGGTAAAGTTGCGCCGCGAGGCTATAAACCTCGGCATGGAGCACGTTAAGGTGAAGAATGGTTTGCTCATCGTGCGCTTTGTGGGCGACAACAACTCGCCATTCTTCAAAACCGACACCTTCCTCAACATGCTACGCAGAGTCGTGGCAGAACCCGATAGATTTGTGGTTAAACAATACAATAACCGCTTATCTATGACCGTTAGAAAGATATACTCCATAGCGGAGGCTGTTGCTATGCTTCGCCACTTGGCCGAGGCAGCAAAGCCAAACAATTAATATTCAGAAGGATGAACCTAATAATCGACATAGGTAACAGCCGCGCAAAGGTTGTTGTGATGGAGATGGACACACTCGTCAAGGAGTATGTTGTTGAAGAGTTTAGCGCTTCGCTATTTGAGGAGATTTTGGCTGCATATCCCGCCATCTCGCGCGCTATCATCGCCTCAACTCGTGGCGACGAAGAACAGACAAAGGCGATTGTGGCAGAGCACTGCAGCAAGGTCATGATATTTAAACCCGCGACAACGCCCATACCCCTCGCAAACCACTACCACACACCCGAGACACTGGGTGCCGACCGCCTCGCTGCAGCCGTGGGTGCACAGACCATGTACCCCGATAGCGACATCATGATTGTCGACTTTGGCACAGCCATAACCATCGACTTTGTGGAGGGTGGAGCCTTCAAGGGTGGCAACATATCGCCAGGCGTGACCACACGCTTCCGCGCCCTTGCCGACTATACAGCACGCCTACCTCGTTGCTATGCAACGGAAGAGGTTTTAGGCTATGGTCGCACGACGAAGGAGGCTATTGAACAGGGTGTGATGCGTGGCGTTGAGCACGAAATTAGGGGTTATGTAGAGGCATACATGCAAAAAAATGAGGAAAAATGCATAATTTTCACCGGAGGTGACGCAAAATATTTTGTAAAGCGAATTAAAAATACGATATTTGCAGACTGTGAGCCGGTTATTTTCGGACTCAATAGAATTTTGAACTACAATGCAGAGAAGATATAAGTCAATACTTGGTTTAATCGTAGCACTTGTTGTCGTGCTTATGCCCCTCGTGGCACAGGCCCAAACAAGCAGCATCAACGCCTACTCTCCATACTCGATGTATGGTCCTGGTGAATTGCTCACACCGGGTAATGTGCAGATGCGTTCGATGGGTGGTGTAGGCATAGGCCTACGCGCAACGGGGCAGATTAACACGCTCAACCCTGCGGCGGCAAGTTGCATCTCACGCAAGAGTTTCTTGTTCGATGTAAGCCTCGATGGCACACACTATCGCAATAGCCAGTTGAAGTTTGACGCTTCACACAAGCAGAGCCACACATCTAAGACGGCATACAACACGGGTAACATCCACAACATCTCCTTGGCCTTCCCCTTAGCTAAGGGCTTGGGCGCTGCGCTAAGTGTTGCACCATATAGCAGCGTGGGTTACAAGATGAACGTCACAGACCAGAATGAGGATAACTGGGCAGACATTGGCCGCGTGGTATATGGCTATCTTGGCGAGGGTGATATCACAGAGGTGAAGTTGGCTCTGGGTTGGTCACCAAATGATAAATTCTCACTTGGCGTTGCGGCTAAATACTTCTGGGGAAATATCAACCGCACCTACTCTACCACCATCACCCACACGATTACTGGCGAGGGTAACTACGCCTCGACAAATGGCGCAAACCGCTATGTGATTAACAACTTCAAGCTTCAGGCAGGCGTACAGTGGAACATCATCGCAAATGAGAAGCGAATGCTCACTTTGGGTGCTACATACGATCTCGGAGGTAGACTCAACCCCAAAGTTCAGGACTATGTATACACGAATAACACCATCAACAGCATTCAAAGCGCCCCTGTGAGAAACGACCTCTCAACATTGGAGTTGAGAGTGCCTCACGAGTTTGGTGCAGGTGTCTATTACCAGGATAGAATGATTGCATGGGGTGTTGACTACAAATACGCAGCATGGGGTAGTGGCAATAGTGACTATACCGAGAACAGCAACGATAGAGATATTGCAGTGGCATATACCAACACCCACACATTTAAGGCGGGTTTTGAGATAACACCCAAACGCACAGATGTGCGCAACTACTTCAACCGTGTATCGTACCGTATCGGAGCACGCTATGGCAACTACTACCAGACATTTGCTGGTGAGAATATCAATCAACTCGCTATCACGGCGGGCTTTGGTTTCCCAGTAAAATTGTGGGGAGCATCATCTATTAACCTCGGCTTGGAGTATGGTCGCATGTCATCAGCCGCTGCGACACAACTCAACGGCATGAAGGTGGGCTTGGTAAAGCAGAACTACTACAAGGTGTCGTTGGGCTTCACACTCTTCTCACTCGACACATCAGACTATTGGTTCGTACGCCAGAAGTTCGACTAACCTATAAATGAAAGATATACAGAAACAAACAATAAAAAACTGATTTTATGAAAAGTGTAAAAGTTATTTTGGCTGCTGCCGCGCTTCTTATCGGCTTCTCGGCTTCAGCACAGGATTTCAGCGATGACACCAAGTATGGTAAGTGGGGCGCAACCGTAGAGGAGCGTCAGTCTAACATCAGCGCAAGTAACTACCTTAAGGAGTCTATCGATGCTAAGGACTACAAGCGCGCTACAGAGTACTTCCAGCAGCTCTTGAACAACTGCCCCGCAGCATCACAGAACACATTTGCTCGTGGTGTGACAATCTACAAGAACAAGGTACAGCGCGCGCGTAGCGTTGAGGAGCGCAAGATGTACATCGACTCAATCTTGTTTATCTATGACCAGCGTGTTATCTACTTCGGCGACCACGACAAGAATGGCAAGGATTACATCCTTGACATGAAGGCTCGCGATATGCTCCGCTACTGCACTACTGACCGTCCATTGTTGCGTGCTGGTTTGAAGGATGCAGTTGATGCAGGTATCGAGGCAGGACGAGTTCACCTCGACATCGCAGCAAGCTACTTCAAATATCTCTGCGAGGATTATGAGTATGATGACAACGTGACAAGCGACATGATTTTGACTGAGTATGAGCGTCTTTCACCTCTCTTCGCTGAGGTTTCAGCAGAGGATGAGCAGTATCGCGATATGTTCGAGACAAGCTTCGGTACAAGTGGTGCTGCAAGCTGCGAGAACCTTGAGGTATTGTTCAGCCAGAAGCTCGCTGCCGATCCCGATAACGAGGCACTCCTCTCACAGGCTGTAGCCCTCATGTCACGCGCACAGTGTACAAGCGACTTCTTCTTCGCAATTACTGAGAAGTACTACACTGTAAACCCATCATCTGAGACTGCGTTGTTCCTTGCTCAGGGCTTTAAGAACCGTGGCGAGAATGATAAGGCGTTGAAGTATTTGCGTGAGGCTTTGGCTGTTGAGGCTGACCCTGCAAAGAAGGAGCCTTTGTATGTTCAGATTGCACTTATCGAGGTTACAAACCAGAACTACACTGCTGCTGCTGAGGCGGCACGCGAGCTTCGTGGTATCAACCCAGAGAATGGTTACTCATACTTCATCCTTGGTCAGTGCTACGCATCAACACCATGCCCAGAGGATAAGGTTGGTGGTACAACCGTATATTGGGCAGCATACGATGCTATGGCACAGGCAGCTAACCTTCTTAAGGATGAGCCTGAGGTATTGAAGGCA
>JAZRAW010000023.1:0-15331 GCA_045634765.1 Alistipes sp. | reverse complement strand
GTTCTCAGGCGATGAGCGAGCACTTGAGCCAAAGGATATTTACGATATTGCAGAGGGCTCATTGGAGGGCAACGCAGATGCAGCACGCGAGGCCTTCGCAACACTCGGTCGCGTGGCGGGCGATGCCATGGCAACGGCAGCAACGCTTATGGATGGTGTAATTGTAATTGGTGGTGGTTTGGCGGGTGCTTCGAAGTACTTCATGCCAGCACTTTTGGAGGAGATGCGCGCAAAGATTAAGACCATGTCCGGCGACACGCTCAACCGCGTACAGATGAATGTTTACGACTTGGACAACGATGCTGAGTTTGAGAAATTTGCAAGGGGCAACTCAACTAAAATTAAGGTATATGGCACTGACCGCGAGGTTGTCTACGACCCCGAGAAACGCATTGGTGTAACCATATCGGATATTGGTGCAAGCAATGCTGTCTCGCTCGGCGCATACCTCTACGCGCTGGACAATATTTAGAGCGAAAAGTTCCACTAAATTTTAGGCTCCATTCTGCTTGTGATACGCGATGTCACAACGGATAGGAGCCTATGTTGTTTTATAGAGAAGAGTGATGTCGTAGCCATAACATCCACAAAGAACACCTCATCAACTTCAAGCAAAGAGTCGAAAGGGAAGTCACAAACAGCAAGCTCAATATTGAGACTTGTGAGGGCCTCTTTGACCGTTTGATATTCCACCGAATGAAACTCCTGTGGTGTATATACGCGACCTTTGTATACAACAAATATTGGTTTCCATGGTAGCGAAACCACATTACCAGTCTCATCAACCCAAATAGGTATATCACCTCCACGCTTGGCCGCCATCGACTCTCCCATAGCCTCGATAGCCACCGTAACCGATGACTGCGATGAACATTCGGTCAACATCATAGGCATCTCAACTCCTATAAAACGTCTTGCCTTAAGCGACATTCCAACCTCATATAATGGAGACTCCACCTCAAATGAGAGTGCACCATCCGAGGTAATACGCATAACGACAGGACAACTCAAGCGATGAGTAACACGCGAAAGTTCCAACAACTTGGAGATAATACGTTCAGCATCTAAAACACCGCAAAGTGAAGCAAAGCCAAACTGAGACATAGAGCTCTCTCTAAGCAACTCTATATGTTTTGCAAGGTTATATGCCTTATGTCCAAGGGTGTGGATACGCTGCATAACATAGGGTTTATCGAGACGAAATTGTGACGCCTCGATAACAGTTCCATCATTCCACACCAATAGTCTCATATATAGATTATTATGCGTTACGACATAAATATCTTCAAAAGCAACTCTTTGAGCAATTCACCACCGTCCAAGCCACCACTATCTACACCCTTACTCTTGGCATCATACTCGCGCAAATAGCCCAAAATCTTAAACAATCGAGGGCCATTCCAGCGACCAATATTCGCCTTAAGTTCCTTCACTGCAAAGGGGTTATTTGCTCTAATTGCACGCATAAGTTCAGCATCCGAGGGCATGGGTATGCCACGCTTACGCGACTGCCACATATGGTAGTTCAATAGGAATAGCTGCTGAAAAAGACCAAACAGAATGGTTATCGTAAGCGTAATGGGATAGGTCTTGGGGTTATGAGCGAAGTGCTCAGCAATGCGCATTGCACGCCCCACATCCTGTTTCAACACAGCATCATTAAGCTCGAAGGTGTTATACTCCTTAGATAGTCCAATATACTGTTCGATGTGTGTATCAGTGACACGCGTCTCGCCCTCTACCAAAGAGACCTTAAGCTTATCTATCTCCTTAACCATTCGGGAGATATCCATACCGACATGCTCTTTGAGCATTGCCATAGCTTTGGGATCAATTAGAAGTCCTGTGGAGGTGATATATGAAGATAGCCAACCATCAATCTCATACTCTCTGGGGCGCACCGACTCAAAGACACAACCGTTCTTGACACAGCTCTTATAGAACGCCGTGCGCTTATCTATGCCTCGTCCCTGCTCCTTATTCTTATAGCACACGACGAGAATTGTAGTAGTTTGAGGCTGCGAAGTATAGTGGTTGAGATTTTCGATTTTTGAGAGCTGCTGCGCCTCCTTGACTATGACGACTTGATACGACCCCATCATAGGCATCTGGCGACACAGCATCACAATCTTACCTGGGTCACTATCCTGACCATATACCGTTAGCTGATTGAATGAGCGCTCAGCCTCATTGAGAATGGTTGAGGCAAGACGATCAGCAATAGCATCAATAAAGTAACCCTCATCGCCAGATAGCAGATATACTGGAGCAAATTTTCTCGCCTCAATACTCTGCATAATCATATTATAGTCAGCTATGCAATCGCTGAATTTCATCGTCTTCGCCATAAACAACTATACTTTTAGAGTGTATCACGCACAACTTTTAAGACATTCTCCGTTTTACGCGTAATGGCATATCTATCATCAAGACGTCTACCAACAACCCACACTATATCATCTCCAGACATAAGCACGAACTGTCGACGCTTCTCCGCCAAAGAGACCTTCTTATCTATGAGGTAGTCACTCAATTTCTTGCGTCCCGACATTCCAAATGGAATAAACCAATCGCCATCCTGCCAACGACGTAATTTGAGTGGGAACTTAAGTTTATCTGCATCCAGCAATGCTACATTATCCCCCTGATCGAGGCTATCAATAAAGTCGATATCGCAATACTCATAATAGAGTGCCGAACCACCTGCATATGAGCGTACGGCGTGTCTATCCACAATTACCTCACAGCTATCCTCATCAGTAATAGGGGCGATGACAATTCTACCTCTATCCGTAACTGCGACCCACTCTCGCGAATAGAAACGACGTCCCGAAAGTTCAGCATCCAAAGCTTTGCACAGAGCATCGACCACATCGCCCTTAAAACAGTACTCCGAGCTTAAAATCTCATATATGACGTAGTTACGGGGCAATGTAGGACGTATGCGCTCAACACACAGCGTATGGATATCGCCAGCATGCTCCATAACCTCACCCTTTACAATCTCCATGGCCGAAGTAATAAAGTCTTGAGCCTGACTTAAGCGCGCAATATTGCGACGCATGATGGTAGTAAACTGTGGCTTAATATCCTTAAACATGGGCACAACACCCAAACGGACCTTGTTGCGAAGATACTTCGTAGAGCGGTTTGACGAGTCCTCCCTAAAGGGTATATGGTGTGCCACGGCGTAGTCATGAATAATCTTTCGCGTTGCAAACATCATGGGACGCACAATGTGTCCTACCTGTGTAGATATACCAGTAAGTCCCCTTAAGCCAGTACCTCTGAGCAGATTAATAAAGAAGGTCTCTATAGAGTCATTGCCGTGGTGAGCTATGACAATTGCCGTGTAACCATGCTGCTCACACAACTCCTTAAACCACGCATAGCGAAGGCGACGTGCTGCCATCTCCATAGATTCGCCAGTACGCTCCATCTCACCTACAGTATCGAAACGTTTGTTATAGAACTCAACACCATAGCGGCGTGCCTCATTCTCAACAAGAACCTCATCCTCCTCACTCTCAGCGCCGCGCAATTGGAAGTTACAATGAGCAACACCAAAACGATAGCCCGCAGCAGCCGTAAGCGACATCATAACCATGGAGTCGACGCCACCTGACACCGTGAGCAATAGCTTATCATCGCGAGTAAAGAGTTTGTTCTCGCTTATATATTTTTCAAATTCTTCCAGTAAGAGCATAGCTACAAAATATTTACCTCGGGGACTATATTCACACCAAACTTAGTGTGCACAACGCTACATACAAACTCGGCAAAATGTAACACCTCGCCTCCTGTAGCACCACCATGATTTACCAAAACAAGAGCTTGACGGTCGTGAACACCGACATGTCCCTCACGATACCCCTTTAGACCCGCCTGGTCTATAAGCCAACCTGCTGCTAACTTAACACTCTCCTCGTTGTTAGGCACGGGGTATGATGGCATATTGGGGTACTCATTAAGCAATCTCTCTGCAACAATCTTTGGCACAATAGGATTTTTAAAGAAGCTACCAGCATTACCCAACTCTTTGGGATCGGGCAACTTCGAAGCACGAATAGCACATATAGCATCACGGATATTCTTTGTGGTAGCGCCGCCACGAGACTCCACCTCCTTGATGACATCTCCATAACCAAGATTCGGCGTAGCACTACGGTGCAACCTAAATTCGACAGCAAGGATTATGGCGACACCTCGTAGCTCATGTTTGAAGATGCTCTCACGATAGCCAAAACCACACTCTTCGCACTTGAGGCGCACGACCTCCAACTTTTGAGTGTCGAAATACTCTACAGTAGTTACCACACTCTTCACTTCTGCGCCATATGCGCCAATATTTTGAACGGGCGCAGCACCCACAGAACTTGGAATAGCCGAGAGATTTTCAATACCCCAAAGGCTGTTTTCCACACTCCATGCCACAAATTCATCCCAATCGTGTGCCGACTCAACTCGCACATCTACCCACTCACCATCATCATTCAAAATAGTACGCTTCGAGCAAATCGGTGTAAATAATACACCATCATAATCATCTGTAAAAAGGATGTTATTACCTGCACCAAGCACATACCACTTCGATGGCTTGAGCTCCTCGAATAGCTCCTTTAGTTCCTGGGCTGTTTCAAACTCAACAAGCATAGTTGCCTGCTGCTTAACGCCAAAGCTATTGCGATTTTCGAGATTTATGTTATTATAAATGCGTTTCATAGTGCAAAGTTAAAAATTTTTTGTTAACTTTGAAAAGTCAAACCGATATAAACGATATTGAAACTTAAAATTACAAACTAATACTATTGACTATGTTTACACACGAAGAGATCACCCAAATTGAGGCTCACGGTTTGAGCGTCGCAGCGGTGGAGAGACAGATTGAGAATTTCCGCAATGGTTTCCCTGCACTGCCTGTAGTACGTGCGGCAGCTGGCGGCGATGGCGTTAAGCAGCTCGATGCAGATAGCGTTGCTCAGCGCGAAGCATACTACAACGACAACCTCAAAAACATCAAAACCCTAAAATTTGTACCCGCATCGGGCGCAGCAACACGCATGTTTAAGGAGTTGTTCGAGTATGTCAACGACGACAAACGCACAGCCGGCATCGATAAACTTATCGTTAACCTTGAGAAGTTCGCATTCTTCCCCGAATTGGCAAAATATCTTCAGCCACAGATTGACGACAAGGATGTTGTACGCAACATCATTGTAGATGGTCTTGAGTATGGTGCAAAGCCCAAGGGCCTTGTGACGTTCCACGCCTACAAAGATGGCGCACGCAAACCCGTTGAGGAGCACCTTGTGGAGGCTGCACTCTACGCTTCAAGCAATGGCGAGGCAAACATCCACTTCACCGTATCACCTGAGCATCAGGCGGGTTTCGAGGCACTCCTTGCCGAGCGCCAGAGCCACTACGAGCAGAAGTTCAACGTCAAGTATAATGTATCGTTCTCTATTCAGAGCCCAGCGACTGACACTATAGCCGTAAATCCCGATAATACACCATTCCGCACAGATGATGGCAAGCTCTTGTTCCGTCCCGCAGGACATGGTGCACTTATCACAAACCTCGATAAGCTCGATGCCGATGTAATCTTTGTTAAGAATATCGACAACGTAACAACCGACGAGCGCAAGGAGGATACCGTAACATACAAGAAAGTATTAGCCGGCGAGCTTCTCCTCCTTCAGAGCCGCTCCTTCGAGCTTCTCCGCGCCCTTGAGCGTGGCGAGGACAGGGCTGCTGAGGCAGCTGAATTTATTGTTAACGAGCTATGCTGCAAGCTACCAGAGGGTGCTTCACGCGAACTTATCGTAGCAACACTCGACCGTCCCATCCGCGTATGTGGAATGGTTAAGAACGAGGGTGAGCCTGGCGGTGGTCCATTCTGGGTGCGTGATGATGAGGGCCGCGAGCAGTTGCAGATTGCAGAGTCAAGTCAGATTGCGCCCGAGGATATGCACCTCATGAAGGAGGCTACACACTTCAATCCTGTAGACCTCGTTTGTGGTGTTAAGCGTTACGACGGCACAAAGTACGACCTCACACGTTACACCGACCCCAAGACAGGCTTTATCTCTTCTAAGTCGGCAGGTGGTCGTGAGCTTCGCGCACAGGAGTTGCCTGGTCTCTGGAATGGCGCAATGGCAAATTGGAACACAATCTTCGTAGAGGTACCTATATCTACATTCTCGCCCGTGAAGGTTGTACAGGATTTGCTTCGTCCCGAGCACCAATAATTCCACACTACATCTCTTGATAGAGGCATAAAACTAAGAGTCCCTGAATGGCAACACTTTTGAAGGTTCCATTCAGGGCTCTTTCGCTTAAAGCTATACACGTTGCATTCGCTTTAGATATCTTTCAACCAAGATAGCGAGCATTGAGTAAAAGAGTATCATCAATAATAGTATAGCAACATAGTTACCACCCCGCACAATATCACCACACCTTAACAACTCTGAAACTGCAATACTTGGTAACACTGCGTGTGCATCAACATCTAAAGAGATAGCTGGTAGCAGCACCCACACTAACAACACCAAAGGTGCCTCGCGCCTAAACACGAAGGGGGCAAATATCAACGCAAAACACACCATTGCAACAAAGCCCAATAGCAGCATAACCCCATGGTGCACAACTCGATAATCATACTCCAGACCAAACATCACCCACCCCACTGTCAAAGCCATAATCCCCATAATCATAAATACCGAGCTATAAGCAAAGACCTTTGCCAGCAATGCAACTGCACCTCCACACGGTTTATCATCGCGATAGACACCAAGCATAGCCACAGCAATTATAACCGTCTGCTCTATTATAACGGCAATAACACGCACAATAGCATAGCCATCATCTGCGACATGAGCCCATAGTGCCAAATTGAACATCAGCCCATATACAACTAAAAGCAATGCTCCACACTCACTTCCAAGTCTCTGAAACTCGACACCAATAGCGGCCATTACACCCCCATGATACTTTGATATACTCTCCATACAATAGATTATAAGCGATTACTCACACTACAAATATCGAGCACAACAGCACAATACATATAACTTTTTTTTGGCATATAACTTGTTTTAGGAGGTGTGAACTAAATATTGGTTTCACCATTAATTAAACACACGTCTTATGAAACATTTTAGACTTTCACTCATTGCACTTGCGCTACTCTTCGGAGCAACAACCGTTAGTGCACAGCCACACCATGACAAAAACAAGCACTGTGGCGAACATTGTGACGAGGCCACTAAGGCCTTCGCAGAGACCACTCGTGAGGGTTTTCAGCAACCACACAACCCTCAGTTCATCTTCACGTCACCAAACAACAAATTTATGTTGGGTTTAGGTGCTACGGTAACACTACGCACAAGTTACGACTTCATGGGTACGGTGGATAACATAGACTTTGTGCCCTATGACATCCCCATGACCAAGAGCTATGCCAATCGTCAGCGCGTAATGATGGATGCCTCTACATCGCGCATCTTCCTTAAAGGCATAATCAACACCGAGAACCTCGGTCGCATCGTAGCATACACCGACATCGACTTTCGTGGTGGCGAAGAGTTCTCCTATGTACCTCGCCTACGTTCGGCATATATACAGATGATGGGCTTTACAGTGGGCCGCGATGTTTCTACATTCTGCGACCTCATGGCAGCACCACAGACAATCGACTTTGAGGGTCCTAACGCCTACAACTATCGCTTCACCGAGATGATACGATGGGAGCACACATGCTGGGATAAACACATCACATTTGGTGTCGCAGCCGAGGTGCCTACGGTAAATGCTACCTATGGAGAGCACTTTTCGGCAATCTACCAGCGTGTTCCCGACGGTATAGCCTACTTACAATATGCGTGGGGAGAGAATCGCACAAGCCACATTCGTGCTTCAGGCGTTATACGCGACATGTACCTACACGACAACCGCTTGGGTGAAAATACCACACAGCTTGGTTGGGGCGTACAGCTTAGTGGACATATCGAAGTTGGCAAGTGGGTAGACCTCTATATGAATGGTGTCTATGGTCGCGGTATCACACCATACATCAATGACTTGATGGGAACGCCATACGACTTCACATATGACCCCAACGACCCCACGCGCCTACAGACATTGCCAATGTGGGGTTGGCAAGCAGCAGCACAGCTCAACATCATGCCAAATAAATTTTGGCTGGCAGGTGGCTATTCTGAAGTACATCTCGAGAAACACAATGGCGCACTATCCGACAACCAGTATTCACGCGGCCACTACATCTTCGCAAATGCCTTCTATAATGTAACTCGCAACTTCACTGTAGCAGCCGAGTATCTACATGGCGGAAGAGTAAATGTAAGTGATGCTAAGGGCGATGCGAATCGTATAAGCATAATGGCACAGTATCGCTTCTAAACATTTTAAAGAGGGTGACTTCAAAGAGTCATAATTTTACTTTCTTCGAGAGAATTAATTAGCATCCCTATCAGAGCGATTTCAGATATCGGATTCTCAAGAAGATAAAACGACTTTTTAGTCACTCTCACTATTGTTTGTCATAAAGAGTTTAGCGGGTATCCCAAGATACCCGTTTTATCTATTTATACGCACATAAAATATAGTCTAAACGTAACTACTTATTCGCAGACTGCACAATAACCGTTACTATTGCACAGATGATAAGCACAAGACCCACAACACTCGTCGTATCAATACGCTCACCAAAGTATACGACGCCCACGACAACAGCTGTTAGGGGCTCCATAGAACCAAGTATAGAGGTTTGCGTTGAACCAATGCGCTTGATTGCAAGAATAAGCGTATAGTCCGACAGAACCGTACAAACCAAAGCCAGCATTATCACATCTCTCCAACTGTTCAACGTATGCAACGACTCTATGCCCTCTGTAGCAAGTGCGTACAAGAAGAAGAGCAACGCTCCAAAGGCAAGGATATAAAACGTAAGTACGATTGAATCAATGCGAGAAGCACGACTACGCATAACGCCAACGATATATGCGGCATATGTAACAACCGTAACAAGTGCATATGTTACACCTCGACCAAAGTCTCCAGCCTCATGATACCCCCACACTAATAGTGCAACACCCAGAAGTGATACAAGCGCTGCGATATATATAATATAGGATATGCGCTCCTTGAACACCCATGCCATCGTAAGTGTTACAGCAAGGGGATATAAGAAGTGTATCGTGGTGGTTACTCCACTCGGAATATACTTATAGCTCTCAACGAGCAGTATCGCTGTGGAGGCATATAATATTGCTAAAATTGAGACTACGGCAATTTGGTCGCTTTGCAACCTAAAGTTTCGGCGCGAAAGGAGCATTACAACAACCATAGCTATAGCCGCAATAAGAAATCGATAACACAATATCGATGGAGACCCCACACCAATGGTTAGGAGCGAGATAGTAAAGAGGGGAATGAGTCCGAATGTTGTCGAGGAGATAACCGCATAGGCAATTCCTGTGATTCTGCTTCGCTGTATCATGATAGATAGTTTTCTACTTAAAATGTTTGCAACAATAAAAAATTAGGTATCTTTGTCGCTATGAAGCATATATTACGCATATTTACTTTGGCAGCCATTACACTCTTTGTTGTGGGCTGTGCTACGGCGACAGAGCAAACAACCCAAGCTCCAACCATCAAAAGCGACACCATACGCCTTGTATTCGGAGGCGACTTCATGCAGCACCTACCCCAGGTTGTAGCAGCGCGTACGGACGATGGTGGCTACGACTATAGCCACTCAACAGAGTACATAGCACCAATGTTTCGCGACGCAGATGTCGCTATTATCAACCTTGAGACTACGATTACCACCTCGGGGCGATACTCGGGATACCCATGTTTCGCCTCACCCGTAGAGGTTGTAGATGAGTTCAAAACAATGGGTGTAGACATCGCTCTTTTGGCAAACAACCACTGTTGTGATCGTCTTACGCATGGCATAAACACCACCATCGAACAACTTGATATGCGCAACATATCACACACGGGTGTATATACCGATAGTGCCGACTATGCTCGCAACAATATCTTACGTTTCGAGAGCCATGGCGTACGCTTCGCCCTTGTAAACTATACCTACGGCACTAACGGCATCCCCGTACCCAAGGGCAAGCATGTAAACCTCATTGACACCGTAGTCATAAAGCGCGACCTCCGAACTATAGATCGCGATAGCGTCGACTGTATAATCGCCTGCATGCATTGGGGTAATGAGTATGAACGACATGAGAATAGCGAACAGCGCCGCCTTGCCAAGATGTTGCAGCGTGAGGGTGTTGACATCATTATTGGCAGCCACCCCCACGTCGTACAACCATTCTACGCAGACTCTACAAATGTAGTCTTCTACTCGCTTGGCAACTTTGTCTCTAACCAGCGTAAGCGCTACACCGACGGAGGTCTTATTGCCGAGGTCGAAGTAATCAGATGCGACACCATAGATGGACTTCGTTATCGCGCTAATGCACACCCCGTATGGGTGCTATGTCCTGGCTATCGCATCCTTCCTCGCTCCGTAGGCGATACGCTTACTATGCCCGCGTCATCGCGTATGCTTTATGAGCGTTTTATGCGAGACACCGAGGAGCTTCTCTACAATTAGTAGTTGTCAGCCATAGGCTCGAAGAAACGCTGCTCATGCTCGCACGAAGGGCATATCTTGGGCGCCATTGACGCTTTAACAATATATCCACAATTGCGGCACTGCCACACTATCTCGCCATCACGGCGGAAGAAGTCACCATCAGTGAGGCGACTTAGAAGCTTTAGATAGCGGCGTTCATGCTCCTTCTCAACCTCTGCAACATGTTTAAATGTTAGGGCTATCTTCTGAAACCCCTCAGCGTGCGCAGTCTCTGCAAACGAGGCGTACAACACCTCCCACTCCTCATGCTCTCCCGCAGCAGCAGCCATAAGGTTACGCTCCGTAGTGCTAATTACACCCGCTGGATAGCTCGCATTATGAATTGTTGCCATACCGCCCTCAAGATACTTGAAAAAGCGTTTAGCGTGTTCGCACTCTTGGTTAGCCGTAACATCGAAGATTGCAGCAATCTGCTCATAACCCTCCTTTTTTGCCTGTGAAGCGAAATAGGTGTAGCGATTGCGCGCCTGACTCTCACCGGCGAACGCCTTGAGTAGGTTCTCCTCTGTAAGAGTTCCTTTTAATGAGTTTTTCATAATCTTTAATTTAAAAGTGTAACAATGGAATCGTTGCTCTCTACAGCAGCAAAAGATGCGCCAAAGGTTGCATATATATTTTATATAGGTATGAGACAAGGAACAAGCGCTACGCCACTAATAAGTGCTTAAAACCCTAATAAGCAATATCTTTGGCGAGGTTAAGCGATAAAGCGTAGATGTAGTGAAAATAAATTTTTTGAAAAAATATCTAAAATAGTTTGGTCATTTCGAAAAAAAGCATTAATTTAGCATAGCAAAACGAAATAAATATTATTAAACCTAATAATTACCGAACTATGATTATTACATTTAACGAGTTGCGCCGCATTAAGGACAAGTTGCCCAGCGGTAGCTCACAGCGCATTGCAGACGAGTTGGGAATCGACGTTGATACAGTACGTAACTATTTTGGTGGCAAGCACTTCGACGCTAAGGAGGGTGTAGGCATCCACATCGAGCAGGGTCCTGACGGTGGTGTAGTTACTTTGGACGACACAACAATTTTTGATGCTGCAATGCGTATCTTGAACGAGCAAAAATAACATTGCTTTTGCAGCGCACAACGCTTCGCATCAGAGATAAATGGCGAGAGGTAAAATAGAGACCTTTCGCCATTTTATTTTACTATTAGTGCATAGATGTTATATCTCAGATAAAAAATCAGTCACGCATAACCTACCATTTCCAAATAATTTGTATCTTTGCCTGATATTGAAACGCTAATATTATCCAACTATGGAAGAGATAATTACAAACTACAAACGCGAAGACATTTACAATCAGGAGAAAATCGCAGAGCTCATGATGCACTATCGCGAGATATTGCGTCTTTTGGGTGAGGACCCCGAGCGCGAGGGTCTCATCAAAACTCCAGAGCGCGTTGCTAAGGCTATGTCGTTCATTACCAAGGGCTACGCTCAGGACCCCATCGCCATTCTCCAGTCAGCAATGTTCAAGGAGGAGTACCAACAGATGGTACTCGTAAAGGATATCGAACTCTTCTCAGTATGTGAGCACCACATGCTCCCCTTCATTGGCAAGGCGCATGTCGCCTACATTCCCAATGGTCACATCACAGGTCTCTCGAAGATTGCTCGCGTGGTGGAGTGCTTCGCTCGCCGCCTCCAGGTTCAGGAGCGCCTAACTGTTCAGATTCGCGATAGCATCCAGCAGGCACTTAACCCCGCAGGTGTTGCCGTGGTCATCGAGGCAAGCCACACTTGTATGCAGATGCGCGGCGTGGAGAAGCAGCGCTCAGTGACCACCACATCAGCATTCACTGGTTGTTTCCTTTCAGACTTGCGCACTCGCGAAGAATTCATGCAGTTGATTAAGTAACCAGTGCTAATAAACTATTAGTATGCGCGTTGTAATCGGACTTTCGGGAGGTGTAGACTCATCAGTAGCAGCATATCTACTCAAGGAGCAAGGGCATGAGGTCATCGGCCTCTTTATGCGCAACTGGCACGACACCACGGGTACGCTCGAGGGCGATTGCCCATGGTATGACGACCAGGTGTTTGCCGAGCTTGTCGCCAAGCGCCTCGACATAGAGTTTCACTATGTCGACCTATCGGAAGAGTACCGCAAGCGTGTGGTGGAGTATATGTTCGCGGAATATGAGGCGGGGCGCACACCAAACCCCGATGTGCTCTGCAACCGCGAGATTAAGTTCGATGTATTCCTCAAAGAGGCACTCAAGTTGGGAGCCGAGCGTGTCGCTACAGGTCACTACTGCCGCCGCGAGGAGTGGACTGACAACAAGGGCGTTACACACTATCGTCTATTGGCGGGTAGCGACGACAATAAGGACCAAAGTTACTTCCTTTGCCAGCTCACCCAGGAGCAGTTGCGCTACGCCATGTTCCCCATTGGCGACATCACAAAGCCCGAAGTTAGACGCATTGCCGAGGAGCAGAAACTCGCCACAGCAAAGCGCAAAGATTCGCAAGGCATATGCTTTGTTGGCAAGGTGGACCTTCCCGTATTCCTACAGCAACAACTAAAGGCTAAGGAGGGAAATATTCACGAGATACTACCCCACTCGCCACGCTTCGTGCGCGACTGCCAAGATAATGATTATAAATCACTTACAGAGCCATATCGCCTTACTGTGCGTGACGGCAAGAAGATTGGCACACACCAGGGTGCTCACTTCTACACGATAGGTCAGCGCAAGGGTTTAGGCATTGGTGGACGCAAGGAGTCACTCTTTATCATCGGCACGGATGTTAAGGAGAATGTGGTCTTTGTGGGCGAGGGCGATAACCATCCAGGACTACACCGTAAGGCACTGCGCATACTCCCCGAAGAGGTGCACTGGATAGATCCTTCGGAGGCTATGCGAGAGGGTGAACGCCGCAGATATATGGTACGCATACGCTACCGCCAGCCGCTTCAAGCAGCTGAGCTTATTTGCGACAGCGATGGTCTATACATCCTCTTTGACGAGCCTCAAAGGGGCATCACCGCGGGTCAGTTTGCCGCGTGGTATAGTAACGACGTTTTGGTTGGCAGTGGCGTAATCGAGAGATAGAAATTTATACAATTTATGAAATTAGGGAGTTTAGGAAAGGGCGTATGCCAATATCCTCAAACTCCCCTAACTCATTAAAATCCTTAGATACACCCCCATTTTTCTCGCATAAATATTGCATTTTCGAAAAATATTCTTTACTTTTGTAAACTATTCGTAGTGAAATATTACACTTCGATTGGCACTTTTTAGACAATTATCATATTAACTATTTATAAATTAAACGATTATGGCAGATGTAAAGCGTGTCTATACCTTTGGCAACAAGGAGGCTGAGGGTAATGGCAAGATGCGAGAGTTGCTCGGCGGTAAGGGTGCTAACCTCGCTGAGATGAACTTGATCGGTATTCCTGTTCCTCCAGGATTTACCATCACAACCGACACTTGTTCGGAGTACTACAAGGAGGGTAAGGAGCGCGTTATCGAGTTGTTGCGTCCCGAGGTGGAGGCAGCTATCAAGAATATTGAGAACCTCACAGGTCGCAAGTTCGGCGATACAACTCTTCCTCTTTTGGTTTCAGTACGCTCTGGTGCACGCGCATCAATGCCTGGTATGATGGATACAATCCTTAACCTCGGTATGAACGATGAGGCTGTTGAGGCTATCGCAAAGCTCTCTGGCAACCCACGTTTCGCATGGGATTCATATCGTCGTTTCGTACAGATGTACGGTGACGTTGTTCTCGACATGAAGCCCCAGTCAAAGGAGGATCAGGATCCATTCGAGGTTATCATCGAGGCACAGAAGGAGAAGCGCGGTGTTAAGGCTGACACAGACCTTACAACCGACGATCTTAAGGAGCTCGTAGTAGCATTCAAGGATGCCGTTAAGAAGCAGACTGGTAAGGAGTTCCCCACAAGCGCTTGGGAGCAGCTTTGGGGTGCTATCTGCGCTGTGTTCGGTTCTTGGATGAACGAGCGTGCTATCCTCTACCGTAAGCTTAACAACATCCCTGAGGAGTGGGGTACAGCAGTATCTGTTCAGGCGATGGTATTCGGTAACATGGGTGAGAACTCAGCAACTGGTGTAGCATTCTCTCGTGACGCTGCAACTGGTGAGAACATCTTCAACGGTGAGTACCTCATCAACGCACAGGGTGAGGATGTTGTAGCAGGTATCCGTACACCTCAGCAGATTACTATCGAGGGTTCAAAGCGTTGGGCTGCTGCTCAGAACATCTCTGAGGAGGAGCGCGCATCTAAGTATCCTTCATTGGAGGAGGTTATGCCCGAGGTTTATGCTGAGCTTAACGGCATCCAGAATCACCTCGAGACATACTTCACAGATATGCAGGATATCGAGTTCACAATCCAGGATGGTAAGCTCTGGATGTTGCAGTGCCGTAACGGTAAGCGTACAGGTGCCGCAATGGTGAAGATCGCTATGGATATGCTCCGCGAGGGTCTTATCGACGAGAAGACTGCAGTTTTGCGTTGCGAGCCCGAGAAGCTCGACGAGTTGCTCCACCCCGTATTCGACAAGAAGGCTATCAAGAGCGCAAAGGTTATCGTTAAGGGTCTCCCCGCATCTCCAGGTGCAGCTACAGGTCCCGTAGTATTCTTCGCTGA
>JAZRAW010000022.1:0-2944 GCA_045634765.1 Alistipes sp. | reverse complement strand
TACAGAGAATGTTTGCAGTCGTAAAAAGAGGGACACCTTTTGTGCAACTGCAAACATATAAAAGTGGTACCGTAAATTAATTTACAATTATTAACAATAAAACAAGGAGGATATACTTGATTAAGTCTTAGAATTCACGTTGTATTACTATGTCGTCGTTTACTTCTGACGAATGTAGATGTTCATGGGGGTGCCGGTGAAGTTCCAGCGCTCGCGAATCTTGTTCTCAAGGAAGCGCTTGTAGGGCTCCTTCACATACTGGGGCAGGTTGGCGAAGAACACGAACGAGGGTACGCGGGTGCCGGGCAACTGCATGCAGTACTTGATCTTGATGTACTTACCCTTGTTTGAAGGGGGAGGAGTAGCCTCGATGATGGGGAGCATCTCTTCGTTGAGCTTCGCGGTAGAGACCTTAGTGGTACGGTTGATGTAGGTCTCCTTGGCCATCTCGAGCACCTTGAAGATGCGCTGCTTGGTGAGGGCCGAGGCGAAGATGATGGGGAAGTCGGTGAAGGGGGCGAAGCGCTCGCGGATGGTGTCTTCGAAGTACTTCATGGCCTTGGTGCTCTTGTCCTGCACGAGGTCCCACTTGTTGATGACTACTACGAGGCCCTTCTGGTTGCGCTGGATGAGCGAGTAGATGTTGAGGTCCTGGCTCTCGATGCCGCGTGTGGCATCAAGCATGAGGATGCAGACATCGGCGTTCTCGATGGCGCGGATAGAGCGCATCACAGAATAGAACTCGAGGTCTTCGTTGACCTTGCCCTTCTTGCGGATACCGGCGGTGTCGACCAAATAGAAGTCGAAACCGAACTTGGTATAGCGGGTATAGATAGAGTCGCGGGTGGTGCCGGCGATGTTGGTTACGATGTTACGGTCCTCACCGATGAAGGCGTTCACGATGGAGCTTTTGCCTACGTTAGGACGGCCTACAACAGCAAAGCGGGGTATCTCCTCGGTTTCTTCGTCGGGGGTGGGGGCGGGGAGCTTATCTACGACCATATCGAGCAGGTCGCCCGTGCCGCTACCTGTGAGGGCCGATACGCAGATGGGGTCGCCCAATCCGAGTGAGTAGAACTCGGCGGAGTTGTACTGAAGGTCGTAGTTGTCGGTCTTGTTTGATACGAGGATGACGGGTGTCTTCGCGCGGCGGAGGATAGAGGCCACCTGCTGGTCGAGGTCGGTAACGCCATTCTGTACGTCGACGAGGAAGGGCACTACATCGGCTTCCTCAACGGCGATGAGCACCTGCTTGCGTATCTCCTCTTCGAAGATGTCGTCAGAGTTGACTACCCAACCGCCGGTGTCGACGATGGAGAACTCGCGTCCCGTCCATTCGCACTTGCCGTACTGACGGTCGCGTGTGGTACCTGCCTCATCGGCCACGATGGCGTGGCGAGTCTGTGTGAAGCGGTTAAACAGTGTGGACTTGCCTACATTGGGGCGTCCTACGATGGCTACTAAATTTCCCATAATGAGACCCCCTCTGCCCTTTGGGCATCTCCCCCTCTATGGGGAGAGCCTCCGAACAGTCTTGCCTGAGGGTAAGGCTTTCTTAAAGACCCTTTTGGGGTCAAATGTTATGTTAGCTCTATAAAATAATTGTAAACATCCCGAAGGTGCTCCCCATAGAGGGGGAGCTGTCCGTTAGGACCGAGGGGGTCTACTTATTCCAAATTATATCCAAAACTGCGCAGTTCCTTGTCGGAGTTACGCCAGTCCTTATCTACTTTCACAAATGTCTCAAGGAAGATGATCTTGCCGAAGAACTGCCCCAGCGTGCGGCGTGCCTCGGTCATCACCTTCTTCAGTGCCTTGCCCTGATTGCCGATGATGATGCCTTTCTGTGACTCGCGCTCAACGTAGATGATGGCGTTGATGTGGATGTTCTTCTCGGTCTCCTTGAACTGCTCTACGCTCACCTCGCATGCATAGGGTATCTCCTTGTCGTAGTAGAGGAGTATCTTTTCACGGATGATCTCGGTGACGAAGAAGCGGGCAGGCTTGTCAGTCAGCTGGTCCTTGTCGAAGAAGGGAGGGCTGTCGGGCAACAGGTCCTTGATGCGGCGGAGCACCACGTCGACATTGAAGTTGTTCGATGCCGAGATGGGGATAATCTCTGCTTGGGGAAGCAGCTCGTGCCAGCTCTCGACGAGGGCGGTGAGCTCCTTCTGGTTGCTCATGTCAATCTTGTTGATGAGCAGGAGGATGGGTACGTCCATGCGCTGCACCTTCTGGAGGAAATCCTGGTTCTTGTCGATCTTCTCCACCACGTCGGTGACGTAGACGAGAACATCGGCATCCTGCAGTGCCGACTCAGAGAACTGGAGCATTGACTCCTGCAGCTTGTAGTTGGGTTTCAGTACGCCGGGCGTGTCAGAGAAGACAATCTGCATGTCCTCTGTGTTCACGATACCCATGATGCGGTGGCGGGTGGTCTGTGCCTTGAAGGTGGCAATGGAGATGCGCTCACCGACGAACTTGTTCATCAGTGTTGACTTGCCCACATTGGGGTTGCCTACGATATTTACGAATCCTGCTTTGTGCATGTGTTTCTTTTAAGGAGATAACGGGAGTTAACGGGAGATAAATGGAGTTAAATGCCAATAGTTAGGTACACCGCGCACAAGACATTTGGCTTTTATCTCCCAAGGAGCGAAAGTGACTATCTCCCTTTATCTTCTTTAACTCCTTTAATAATTTAGCAAAGAAACCGCATCGGTGTGATGCGGTTTCCTGTTTCGATTAGTCGGTGCCGCGGTATTAAACTGCAGCAGCTGTCTCGATAGCCAACTTTCCACGGTAGTAGCCGCAAGCGCCGCATACAGTGTGGAATACATGCCACTCGCCGCAGTTGGGGCAGATGGCCAATGTAGGAGCTACTGCCTTGTCGTGAGTTCTTCTCTTGGCAGTTCTGGTCTTCGATTGTCTTCTTTTAGGATGT
>JAZRAW010000021.1:0-15502 GCA_045634765.1 Alistipes sp. | reverse complement strand
AATATTCGAACTAAATAATTCTCCTTAAAAAAGGATGGTGGGACTTCTCAGTTGCACCATCCGTAACTACTAACCCAAACTGTTTTTAGGCAAAACACGTTTTGCCACAAACTTAAATAAATGTAGAAACCTAACTACGTTGTCTCGTTGCCAACGTAGCTGTATGAGTTTATATCAACTCTTGTGCCAATATAACGTTTGTCACAAAAAAATTATTGCACCCCATATAGAATCTTTCAGCTTTTAGACTAATGATAGTTCTTATTGGCGAATAATCATTAAGGTCGCCTGCAGGGGTAACAATAAAGGGAGGTTAGGACAACCTTCCCAACCTCCCTTGAACTATCTAAGCAATGCTCTCTATCTCATGCTATTACGCAAGCGTTCGTTCTCATCCCTTAAGCGGGCAATCTCCTTTTCGCGCTGAAGACGTGCATTCTCTTCTTGAAGGAGTTCTAGTTCATCTTTGCTATTTCTTCGCTTCGCAATCAAAACAACAACAACCGCTATAATGATTGCTATTATAAGCGAGGGCAATGCGATGACTACCAATAACATGAACCAAGTACCATATTGTTGTATAAATGATGGTCTTGCGGCGTGCATTGGCTCTCCAACAATAGTCTCGGCGCAACACACCTCTTCTGTAACTATTTCGACGGGGTATGCAATCTCCGTTTCAATCGCCTCATAGCCTACAGCAGTCTCCTCAATAGACTCCTGTGCATAGGTGTACTGTGTAGCAATTCCAAATAGTGCGATGGCAAGAATAGTCGCGAATCTCTTCATGGTCCTTAGGTTTTGTGTGATTATATTAAATATCATGCGAGAGGGGTGCGGGCACGGTGTTGCGCATGTCGAAGTTACCCCAGCGCTCCGCGATGTAGTCGAGCGTTGAGAGTATCTCCTCTACGTCGAACGAGGTCACGAGCTTTAGGCGTGTCTGCTTAAAGTCGGGGAGTCCCTTGAAGTAGTTCGTCAGGTGGCGGCGCATCTCGAGTATGCCCACGCGGTCGCCTTTTACCTCCAAAGACTTCGCGAGGTGCTCCTTGGCTATTGCAACGCGCTCAATAACTGTAGGTTGTGGTAGTAATACGCCTGTCTCTAAGTAGTGCTTGCACTCGCGGAATATCCATGGGCGTCCGTATGTCGCACGACCTATCATTACGCCATCGACACCGTAGCGGTCAAACATAAGTTTGCACTTCTCCGCCGAGTCAACATCGCCATTGCCGATGATGGGGATGGTGATGCGAGGGTCGTTCTTAATCTTACCGATGAGTGTCCAATCAGCCTCGCCACGATACATCTGCGAGCGTGTGCGGCCATGTATTGTAAGTGCTGCAATGCCAACATCTTGCAGACGCAGGGCTATCTCCTCGATGTTCTTCATCTCGTCGCTCCAGCCGAGGCGTGTCTTCACGGTGACGGGCTTGTTTACGGCCTTGACAATCTGGCGCGTCATCTCGACCATAAGGTCGGGGTCCTTCATCATGCCCGAGCCTGCTCCGCGGTTGGCAATTTTTTTGACGGGGCAGCCGAAGTTGATGTCTATAATATCGGGGTTTGCACTCTCGGCTATACGTGCCGCCTCGACCATAGGCTCTATGAGGTGGCCATATATCTGTATGCCCACGGGGCGCTCCATCTCGGCGATGTTGAGCTTGGCGCGCGACTTCCACGCATCACGTATCAGGCCATCCGACGAGATAAACTCCGTGTAGACGACATCGGCACCGAAGCGCTTGCACATATAGCGAAACGAGGGGTCGGTGACATCCTCCATAGGGGCAAGAAAGAGGGGCTGTGAGCCCAATTCTATATCAGCTATCTTCATAAAATGCATTAATTGTTCGACAAAGGTACTAAATTTTTGTTGTAAGTGGCGATTATTTCGCAAAGAAAACGTACCTTTGTGCCCACGATTATAAATATAGGTAACTATGATAAATGCAGAAGAGTTTATTTTGAGCGTCGTGAAGCGTGCAACCGAGGAGTTGTATGGCACAAGCGACAACATTCAGATACAGAAGACACGCAAGGAGTTCGAGGGCGACTATACCGTTGTCGTGTTCCCCTTGCTCAAGGCGTCGCGTAAGTCTCCTGAGGCTACAGCCACAGAGTTGGGCGAGAAGATTGTTGCTTCAACACCCGAGATTAAGTCGTTCAACGTGATTAAGGGCTTCCTTAACCTCGCTATCGACTCATCATTCTGGGCTGCGCGCTTCCAGGAGATTGTTGAGACTGAGAACTTCGGCATGGCACCCGCATCGGGTCGCACAATCATGATCGAGTACTCATCGCCCAACACCAATAAGCCCCTCCACCTCGGTCACGTGCGTAACAACTTGCTTGGTTACTCTGTTGCCACTATCCTCAAGGCGAATGGTCACAACGTAATCAAGGTAAACCTCGTTAACGACCGCGGTATCCACATCTGTAAGTCTATGCTCGCATGGCAGCTCTATGGCGGTGGCGAGACCCCCGCATCATCAGGCATGAAGGGTGACCACCTCGTGGGTAAGTACTACGTTGAGTTCGACAAGCACTACAAAGCACAGGTTAAGGCTCTCGTTGCGGAGAAGGGCATCTCGGAGGATGAGGCGAAGAAGCAGGCGCCCATCATGCTCCAGGCGCAGGAGATGTTGCGTAAGTGGGAGGCTAAAGACCCCGAGGTTTACGCTTTGTGGGAGACTATGAATGGCTGGGTATACGAGGGCTTCGACGTGACATACAAGGCTATGGGCGTTGACTTCGACAAGGTGTATTACGAGTCACAGACATACCTCTTGGGTAAGAGTCTTGTTGAGGATGGTTTAAAGAAGGGCGTATTCTTCCGCAAGGAGGATAACTCCGTATGGATTGATCTCGAGGCAGATGGTCTCGACCAGAAGCTCTTGCTCCGTGGCGATGGCACATCTGTATATATGACTCAGGACCTCGGCACAGCGCTCAGCCGTTTCGAGGAGAACAGCCTCGATGATATGATTTATGTTGTGGGTAACGAGCAGAACTACCACTTCCAGGTATTGAAGCTCGTGTTGAAGAAGCTCGGCTACGAGTGGAGCGACAACATCTTCCACCTCTCTTATGGTATGGTTGAGTTGCCCGAGGGTAAGATGAAGTCACGCGAGGGTACCGTAGTAGATGCTGACGACCTCATCGCCGATATGATTGGCACAGCACGCGAGATGTCTGACGAGCTCGGTAAGCTCGATGGCTGCTCTGAGGAGGAGGCTGCGGCAATATGCGAGATGGTAGGTCTCGGTGCCTTGAAGTACTTCATCCTCAAGGTAGACCCCAAGAAGACCATGCTCTTCGACCCCCGCGAGTCTATCGACTTCAACGGCAACACCGGCCCATTCATCCAGTACACTCACGCGCGTATCCGCTCTATCTTGCGTAAGGCAGAGGAGGCGGGCATCGATGCAAGCACATACACTAACGCTACGCTCCTTCCCGAGGAGGTTGAGCTCGTAAAGGCTTTGGCTGAGTACCCTGCAGTTGTACGCACAGCGGGCGAGCAGTTCGCACCCTCGGTTATCGCAGCATACGCCTACGACCTCGCTAAGCAGTTCAACGGCTACTACCACGACCACTCAATCCTCAAGGAGGAGAACGAGGCGGTGCGCTCATTGCGCCTAAAGCTCGCAGCGGAGGTGGCACGCGTTATTCGCTCAGCGATGTCGCTTTTGGGTATCAATGTGCCTGAGCGTATGTAATTTGTTGTGATTTTAACAACAAATTGGGTTAATACAATATGTGGGGGTGTCCAATAGGTGTTGGATAACCCCCTTATTTTTAAGACTATGAAGCACACATATTATATACTTATATTGGTGATGGCACTACTCGTGTCGTGTGGCGATGCCAAGACCAAGAAGCAGGCAAGTAAGGAGACTGCTGTGGAGCGCTGCGAGCCAGGTACACGCCAGGTAGAGGTAGACTTTGATATCTATAGTTACACCACCAAGGAGCAGTTTGATGATGCCATACGCCGCTATTGGGATGGCTTCGACTTCGAGTGTGGCGAGCGCGTTATAGAGTATGACACTTTGAATGTCATGCAGGTCTTTGCCGACTATGTTGCATACATTGATGTGGGCATGGAGCCTACCCAGCGCGACTCTCTACTCAGGGGACTTATGCACCGCGCCGAGGAGAGTCGTCCCGTACTCGACTTCTTTGCATATGTCGCTGAGGGTGTGCTTCACGATCCCAACTCTCCAATGCGTAATGATGAGTACTATATCCCCATTCTTGAGGTGTTGGTCGAGTCACCATTGTATGATGAGTATGACCGCATTGCGCCTGCGTATGACCTTGAACTTGCACGCAAAAATCGTATTGGAGAGGTGGCGGTAGACTTTGTCTACACGTTGGCTAATGGCAAAACAGGAAGACTACATAATATCGATTCGGACTATGTTATCGTGATGTTCTCGAACCCTGGTTGCCCCATGTGTCGCGAGATTATCGAAAAGATATCCTCATCACCACTTATCAATGAGATGATGGAGAATGACCGCATTGAGGTGTTGGCCGTATATCCAGATGAGGACCTTGTGGCGTGGCGTAATCATATTGCAGACATACCTCGTAGTTGGATTAATAGCTATGATGCAGGTATGCATCTTACTGCGGAGCGTAGTTATAATTTGCAGGCTATACCCTCGCTATATCTTCTTGATAGTGAAAAACGTGTGATAATAAAAGATGGTACATCTGTAGCACAAATCGAGAATGCAATAGCATATTTGGAGGCGTTGTAGCATGAGAGATTTCGTTGCCATAGACTTTGAGACTGCCAATAGTGACCCATCGAGCATCTGCTCTGTGGGCATCGTCGTTGTGCGCGAGGGTAGGGTACAACAGCGTGTGCACCGTCTTGTGCGCCCTGTGCCCAACTACTACTCGTTCCACAATACGCGTGTGCACGGCATGACGCGCAAAGATACAGACTTTCAAGTGGGTTTCCCGATGGTGTGGCGTGAGCTGCAACCAATGTTTGCGGGTTTGCCCTTCGTGGCGCATAACGCACCCTTCGAGCAGCGTTGCCTAAGGGCTGTGCACGAGGCGTACAATATGCCCTATCCTGAGTATACCTTCCACTGCACATGCCGTACAGCGCGCAAGGTATTTGGTAAGGAGCTGCCCAATCATCGCCTGCCCACAGTGGCCTCGGCGTGTGGATATGAACTCTCTACACACCACCACGCCCTTGCAGATGCCGAGGCGTGCGCTGCTATAGCACTTAAAATATTGTAATCGTGAAAGATATCGTAGATATATTCGTTGCCCTGGGTGAGCGACTTGCGCACTTTGGTGGCGATGACGCGAGCAATCGCATTATTGATGAGGCTATAGCTGCCAATGGCTGGTTTACGCGCAAGGATATCTTGCGTGCGGTGGAGGCCATTCGCACGGAGATGCTCGACCGCGAGAAGTTGACAGCTTGGCTTGGTCATTACGTGAGGAGTGCTGACCCTAAAAGTGTTGCGGTTATCATGGCGGGTAATATCCCATTGGTGGGCTTCTTTGACCTACTCTGCGTGGTTGCTGCGGGACATGAGTGCTACCTTAAGCCCTCGAGCAAGGATAGTGTGCTGATGCGCTATGTTGTTGAGCAACTGTGTGAAATAGAACCAAGTATTGCTATTTACGACTACTCGGCAGATGCCACCTACGACATGGCTATTGCTACGGGTGGCGATGATGCCAACGCCTATTTCCGTGAGCACTTCGCGGGTACTCGCACTCTGTTGCGTGGTAGTCGCCACTCTGTTGCGGTGCTAAACGGCAACGAGAGCGCGGAGGAGTTGCACGCCCTCTATAACGATATAACCGCTTATTCGGGTCTCGGTTGTCGCTCGGTGTCGATGCTCTTTGTGCCTCGTGGCTATGTGCCTGAGTTTAAGTGTAGTGTAGCGGAGAATGCCAAGCTAAAACGCAATATCCAGGCTATGCGAGCTACGCTTACGATAGAGGGTGCGGAGTTCTGGAATGCTGGAGCATTCATCATGCGCCGAGGCGAGGATTTTGCGCAGTCGTTGGCCGTAGTTACGCTACGCGAATATTTAGATATAGGGGAGGTTAAGACGTGGATTGAGACAAACTCAGAGTATATCCAGTGCGTAGTCTCACACTCCGATATTCCCTTTGGTCGTGCGCAGTATCCCGCGCTTATGGACTATGCCGATGGGGTAGACACCATGCGCTTCCTACTCGACTAACGAGCGGTACACAGCCTCAATCTCATCACACATCGTACTCCACGAGAAGCGCTTGCGCTCCTCAATCATATTGTGCGCAAACTCGGTTATTCTATCGCCCTCGAAGATGCGCTCCAAGGCATCGCGCACACCCTCCGATGATGGGTCGCAGACGTAGCCTACCACACCATCGGGGACAATCTCTGCAAGGCCACCCACGCGCGTAACGATAACGGGGGTGCAGAAGTTGTAGCATATCTGTGTCACGCCACTCTGCGTCGCGGTCTTGTAGGGTAGCACCACGCAGTCGGCAGCCGAAAAGTAGTAGCGTACATCGCCATCAGGCACGAAAAAGTCGTGCAGAATAACCTCATCTTTTAGTCCAAGACGCTCGATGTGAGCAATATACTTGTCGCGCGAGGCGTAAAACTCTCCCGCGATAAGCAGCTTTATACCCTTGCGCCTAAACTCGCTCCACGCATCAAGTAGGGTATCAAGTCCCTTGTAGTCGCGTATCAAGCCGAAGAACATGGCGTATCTCTCCTTTGGGTCTACGCCCAATTTCTTGCACGCCTCATTGCGCTCTACGCGCGCGCCAAAGTGCTCGAACATGGGGTGGGGAGAGAAGCGCATGGGTGCTGAGGTATAGGTCTTTAGCTCATTATGTACCTGCTCCGACATATAGACGAATCCATCCACCGAGCTAAGGTAGTAGCGGTTGAATGGTCGGTCGGTTATATGGTGCTCGTGAGGCTCTACGTTGTCAATCTGGCAGATGACCTTCGTATGCTGATTCTTGCGCGCAAGGCGTGCTATAGTACCGAAGCATGGTGCCATAAAGGGTGTCCAATACTTCATCAGCACGATGTCGGGGCGCATCTTGCAGAGCTCCCTGCCCACGCTCCACCACGAGAAGGGGTTTATCGTCGATACCCTACGGCGTATGTCAAGGTCGGCGGGTGGCGGGGTATCTACCGTCTGGCTCTTACCCGGGAAGAGCAACGAGGGATATTGTAGCGTAAAGGTGAGGATATGCACCTCGTAGCCGCGCGCCTGATACTCGCGTGCCATGGTCTCCATGATGGATGCCAAGCCTCCGCGGTAGGGGTGTGCAGGGCCTACGATTGCTATCTTTAACCTATTGTGTGTCATGCTGTTGACTATTTGAATTCAACCTTTGCGCGGCACAACACCTTGTCGGCGTCGGATGTTATCTCAAACTGGCGTGCGCTCTCTGCGTCGAGGTAACCCACCGATACAACCTCGCCATAGCGTGCCTCGGCCAAGAAGTTGATGTCGAGACGCATGGCATTGTCGCCCTCGAACTGCTCTAAGGGCAGCGTGTCGAAGATAATGTCAACATAGCGCATGGTGTTCATATGGCGGTTGAAGTCGATGTCGCTATATACCACGGGGCGAGATACTGTTGCTGCGGCCTCCACGGGGCGTAGGCGTGCGGGGGCAGCGATGGGCGAGGCCTCCGCTACGATAAATCTGTCGTGCGCCTCCTTCATCATCGACATGTCGGCGGCCTGGCGTGTCTCCATGTTTAGCACGCACCACTGCGACACGCCCGATGCGACCACTTTATCGCCAATGCGCATGCGGAAGTTACGCGTTGAGGCGAGGCGGTTGAAGTCGCTAATCCATGTGTCAATCTCTATGTCGGAGTACTGCTCGGGGCGGTGCTCAATCTCCACTGCGAGGCGTAGCAACACCCATGTGAGGGAGCTATCCTGTAATACCTCCACGCCAAAACCTTTGTTGTGTGCATCGCGACCAGCGACGTTAAGCATGTAGTTGACAATTGCGCTTACTGAGGCGCGTAGTGTGAAATCTACATCCTGAGGCTCAATGCGATATTTGTATGTTGTAATCTCTGCCATAGTTCACAATTATTAGTAGTGCAAATATACGAAATTATAAAATAATTACCCTGTCCGAAGCGTTATTTTATTGGGCCAAAGGGCGAATTTTGCTCCCGTATAGAGGAAATCCTATACTGCAATCAGAAAAAATTATACATATAAGGTATCTATTTAGCCAAAAAATAGTATATTTGCGTGGATTATTATCCATATAGTGGTGATGCTATGTGGAGAAGAACAGGAAAATTATAAACTTTAACTTAATAATTCTTTTATGAAAAAAATGTTTTTCGCACTCGTAGCCCTCTTTATTGGTGTTACGACTATCTGTGCACAGGATCCATCAGAGATGCAGTTGCCTCTCGATCCAGCTGTGCGTGTAGGTAAGCTCGACAACGGCATGACCTACTACATCCGTCACAATGAGAAGCCTAAGGGTCAGGCAAGCTTCTACATCTACCACGATGTGGGTGCTATCCAGGAGGATGATGACCAGCAGGGTCTTGCTCACTTCCTTGAGCACATGGCCTTCAACGGTACTAAGAACCTTCCTGACAAGCAGATCATCGACCGCCTTGAGTCTATCGGTGTTCAGTTTGGTAACAACCTCAACGCCTTCACTTCATGGGACTGCACTCAGTACATGGTGATGGATATGCCCGTGACAGAGGAGAATGTTGACTTGGCGCTTCTTATCCTCCACGACTGGTCTCAGTTCATCGCATTGCAGCCCGAGGAGATTGACTCTGAGCGTGGCGTTATCATGGAGGAGCTCCGTACTCGTGACGGCGCAAGCCTTCGTGCTCAGAACGACATGATTCGTAACCTCTTCAAGGGTTCGCTCTACGAGCACCGCAATCTTATCGGTTACCTCGATGGTTTGAAGTCTTTCGACCAGCAGGCATTGGTTAACTTCTACAAGAAGTGGTATCGTCCTGAGTACCAGGCAATCGTAATCGTTGGTGATGTCGATGTTGACCAGGTAGAGGCAAAGCTTCACACTCTTATGGCAGACATCCCTGCATCACCTGCAGATGCTGCTCAGAAGGTTATGCACTATGTTCCCGCAACCGAGGAGCCTATCATCTCTATCTTCTCAGATCCTGAGTTGACACAGTCAAGCGTTATGATGTTTGCTCGTCGTGATGCTCTTCCAAAGGAGTACAACAACACTATCGTAGGTTACTCGTTTGACCTCGTTGAGACATTTGCTGCAGTGATGATGAATGCTCGTTTCGAGGAGATTGCTCAGGCTGCTGATGCACCATTCCTTGGTGGTGGTATGAGTGAGGGTGGCATTGGCATCTGCCCCACTATGGATGCTACTATGTTCTCTGTAACAGCTCATGAGGGTCGCCTTGATGATGCTTTCCGCGCAATGTACACTGAGATGGAGCGTATGCGTCGCTACGGCTTCACAGCAGGCGAGTTTGAGCGTGCTAAGCAGGAGATTCTCCGTTGGGCTGAGCGTAGCTACACTAACCGCAACGACGTAAGCAATGCAGAGTATGCTCAGCGTTACCTCGACAACTACGCTGATGGTACTCCTATGATGGATGCTGAGACTGAGTGGATGCTCGACCAGCAGTTCATCAACAACCTCACTGTAGATCAGATTAACGAGGCTTATGCTCAGATTTCAACTCCTAACCAGAACCTCGTTATCCTTGCTCGTTCACCAAAGAAGGAGGGCGTTGTAATCCCTACTGAGGAGGATATTTTGGCTATTAAGGCTGAGGTTGAGGCTTCTGAGATTGCTCCTTACGAGGATAACACCGTAATTGAGCCACTTATCGACCCATCACTCAAGCTTAAGGGTTCAAAGGTTCAGGGTGTTGAGACTAACGAGTCACTTGGCTACACAGAGTGGACATTGAAGAATGGTATCACTGTTGTTGTTCGTCCATCTACATTGAAGGCTGACGAGGTTATGATCGTTGCTTCAGCTAAGGGTGGTAAGTCTATGTTGTCTGATGCTGACTACTTCCATGGTGACTACCTCCCAGTGGTTATGCAGACATCTGGTATCAGCAAGTTCTCAGCTACTGAGCTCTCTAAGCAGCTCTCTGGTAAGAGCGCATACGCTTCAGTTAGTGTAAGCGACTATGAGCACGCTGTAAGCGCTGGTGGTTCACCTAAGGATATCGAGACTATCCTCCAGCTCATGTACCTCAACTTCACTGATCCTCGCTTCGATGAGACCGACCTTCAGAACTTGAAGAATATGTATGTTCCTTACTTCCGTAACATGGAGTCAGATCCTGGCTACCTCATGGGTAAGGCATTTACAGAGACTCTCTATCAGAACCATCCTCGTCGTCAGGTGACTTCATCTGCACAGATTGAGTCACTCGACCTTGCAACTTTGGCACGCGTACACGGCGAGCTCTTCACATATGCTGATGACTTCCGTTTCGTTATCGTAGGTAATGTTGACCTTGAGACATTGAAGCCTCTTGTTGAGAAGTATATCGGTTCACTCCCCACATCTAAGAATGTGGAGTATGCTGTGGTAGATGATGGCGTACGCACTGCTGCAGGCGAGGTTACTAACGACTTCCGTGCTCAGATGATTCAGCCTAAGGTATCTGTTTACCTCACTTACACTGGTGCTATTGAGGATAACGCTAAGAACCGTCTCATCATGGATCTTCTCACTCGTGCTCTCGATTCACGTTACATGGTATCTATCCGTGAGGAGAAGGGTGGTACATATGGCGTACATGTTCAGGGTGGTATCAATGAGTACCCCACAGAGCAGTATATCGCTATGATTGTATTCGACACTAACGAGCAGCTTGCCGACGAGTTGGTAGACATCTGCTACGCAGAGATCGAGAAGATTGCTAACGAGGGTCCTTTGGCTGAGGATATCGCTAAGTCTAAGGAGTTCCTCCAGAAGAACTACGCAAACGTTCTTGAGAATAACAGCGGTTGGATGTCTGCTATCGATCGTTGGTATGAGGAGGGTTACAACTTCAAGGAGGAGTACCTCGGTATTCTTGAGAGCATCACACTTGAGGATATCCAGGCAATGGCTCAGAAGATGCTTGAGGATGGTAACCGTACATTGGTTATTATGCGTCCTGCACGTTAATTTCGCATGATAAGAGGCCATTCTCGGCCTCTCAATCAAAGCCCTGAATGGAATGTACGACGAGTACTATCCATCCAGGGCTTTTTCATGTCATCGCCACATCTGCACCCCTCTGACAAGAAATTTGACGCCTACCCATTGACGGCATTTTTGCCGAGCGTTGTATATGCAGCCTTCTACTCAAAAATTTTGCATTTCATGTCGAGACCAAGCCTGTCCCCTTCTGATGCGAAATTGGATTTCTTTCATGTCATAGCTACATCTGTTACCCCCCCCCAAAAAAAAGACATCCCGAAGGATGTCTTTTACTAAAACTGTTCTATACTTATTTGCCGTTGTAACTATTCATAGTTCGGTCGGCACCAACGCTTACGAACGACAGAATGGCATCACCAAAGAGCTTCAGACGCTCTGGCATAAGTTTGTTCTCTTCGTCCGAGAAGTCGCCAAGAACGTAGTCTACTTGGTGGCCACGGGGAAAGTCTCCACCCACGCCAAAGCGTAGGCGTGCATATTGGTTGTCGCCCAACAACTCGGTGATGTTCCTTAGGCCATTGTGGCCGCCCTCTGAGCCATTCTTACGCATGCGGAATGTGCCAAAGGGGAGTGCTATGTCGTCCGATACCACAAGTAGGTTCTCGCGTGGTATGCGCTCCTGGTCCATCCAATAGCGAACAGCCTTACCCGAAAGGTTCATATATGTCGAGGGCTTAAGCAAGAAGATGGTACGACCACGATGCTTGAGAGTCGCCATAGCGCCATAACGCACCGTCGTAAAAGAGATATTGGATGCCTCAGCTAAGGCATCCAACACTCTGAAACCTATGTTGTGGCGGGTCGCGGCGTACTCCATTCCGATGTTGCCCAACCCGACAACAAGATACTTCATAACGTATAGTTATTAGTCTCGTTTCGATTACTTCGCAGCGCGTGAAGCACGTGTTACACGAACAGCGCAAACTGCAGTAGTAGCAGGAGTTACGAATGTGAGGTTCTCCTCCTTAAGGTCGCCAACGAAGATAGTCTGACCAACCTTCAAAGGTGTTACGTCAACAACGATCTCATCGGGAATGTACTCTGCAAGAGCCTTAACAGTGAGCTTACGAGCTGAGAGCTGAAGCTTACCACCGATCTTAACACCCTCAGCGTTACCTGTGAGGCGTACGGGAACGTTAACTGCAACGGGCTTGCCCTCCTGAACGCGGTAGAAATCTACGTGGAGAACCTGCTCGCGTACTGGGTGATACTGAACCTCGCGCATAACAGCCTTCTCTACAACGCCGTCGATGTTGAGCTCAACGATGTAAGAGTTAGGAGTGTAGATAAGCTGGTTAAGCTCCTTAGCGTCGATTGTGAATGCCTTCTCCTCGCCACCGCCGTAGATGATGCAAGGTACCTGACCCTCGCGACGAGCTGCCTTAGCGAACTTCTTGCCGAACTCCGCACGTGCAGTACCGTTAATCTGAATTGACTTCATAATTGTTTAATAATTAAATGTTTAACTTCGATACCACTCAGTTGCGATAGTCACTCGCAACCCCATAGATATCTGCTTTGGGACTGCAAAGATAGTAAAAATTCTATAAATCACAATTTTTCAGCACTTTTTGTCACTTTTTTAGCTTGAGTAACGAGTAAGACAGCCAACTGTTTTCCCCCCAATTTTATTAGTCCCGATTATAATCAAAGAGTAAGGGTGCCCAACATTGTGGACACCCTTCCTTGTACCTAAACTTTACATAGCTATATCACTTTACTAACGCGCGTCAATAATCTCAAGGCTACCGGTGTAGGTTACCGTGTGCTTAACACCATCGATAATTGCTGTAAGTGTAAGACCATCAGCAGTTACAATAAGTGTAGCATCCTCGAACATTAATACCTCCTCCTCCAACTCTAAATCTTCGTTGTAATCACCAAGTTTAAGGCAGTTTGAGTAGGGACCAGTGATTGTTCCAACTTTGCCAGTGTCCGCTGGAACAAGGTGATACTCACCAGCAGGGATAGTTACATAACCATTGCTGTCACCCTCAACCTTCTCACCATAGATATCCAAGCAGTAGTATGTAGAATTTGGCTGCATACTATCGTCTCCATTGAAGGTTTTATCAGAGAGGTAGAATACATAGTTACCACCTTCGTCACCGTAGTAATCGTACTCACCAAAGATATTTGTCGCCTCGAATAGAATATCATTAGAGTCACCGCCCATAACTGTGTCATCTGGGAATACCAAGTACTCAGCATCAGCATTGAAGTTGAATGTACCCTGTGGCTCAACAAGAGCACCCTCATCGTCACCGTTAGTGAAGATAACCTGATAGCCCATCAAAGAGTTAAGCTCAGTGCTGTTGATAGTGAGGTCGTAGTTACCTGCAGTCAACTTGCGAACGATAACTGGCTTGCCAGCAGTAATCTTGGTAGAATCTACGAGAAGGTCACCACCGGGCTCGCCACGGAAACCGTAACCCTCAACATCGAATGTAGATGCCTTAACAACAGCGTTAGTAGAAGTACCGAATGAGATACCGTTCTTAACGTTCTCAACCTTTACTTCTGATACAGTCACGCCGTTAACGCCGTAGAACTGTGCGAATGAGTGACCATCAGTCATCTCACAATTCTTAATAACAACGTTCTTAGACTGACGCATCTTAACAGCTACAGAACCCTCACCCAACTCGAATGTACAATCCTCGATAGTGATGTTGTGAGCGTAGTTGTAGTTATTGCCATATGCCTTGTTCTCGTTAGCATCGATAACGTTGATACCCTCCTTCTCAGTCTTGAAGTTGATGTTGCGGAGAGTTACGCTGTCAGAATCAGCCTGACGAGCATCACCGTTAATCTCGATAGTACCATCATAGTAGTAGCCGTTACCCTCGATCAAGTAGTGAACATCAACCTTCTGATTGATAACAACATTACCCTCAATGTTACCATCGAAAAGGATAACCTGACCATTCTCGTATGCGTCAAGTGCCTCCTGGAACTCGCGAGCTGAGCTAACGAATACAGTCTCAATCTCATAGTAGTTCTCGAAGTTGTCGTCGATAGTTACGTTAATCTCAGTAGCAGTAGTGAGGACATTACCGATAACTGTTGTGAGGTGGTTACGCTCTACTGGGATATCAGTATTGAAATCAGTAGTCTTGATAGTCTCCTCGCCATCCTTAACAGTCATTGTGAAGTGGATAGCAGTCTGCTGATCCTCAGCAAGGATGTAGTCGGTGAAGAGAGTCATGTACTTGTGACGAACATCGCCATTTGCGTTTACGAACATGTTCTCAGCTGTGTACTCATCGTAACCTGCGTTGTAGTAGTGGTTAGCAAGCTCCTCCTTGCGTACGCCCTGGTTGTAATTTGCTGAGAGTGTGTACTCAACATTCTCCTCAGTAGTACCAATCTTGCCAGTTACAGCGTTGAATGTCTGAGGGTGCTTAGCTGTGTAAGCAACTACAACAGATGTGGGCTCTACGTTGAGGTTAAGCTCGTGGAGGTCAGTAGCGATAACGCGAACCTTAGCATAAGGACGCTTCAAAACGATAGACTCACCCTTAGAGTTCTCTACGCGGAAATCACCAGAGAAGAAGTAAGCATCAGTAGACTCATTGTTGATAGCATCATCCTTGATAGTGATGTTCTGCAATGTGCCATTGATAACGTGGTGCAAACCGAGGTCAGTCTGGTAGTCAACAAGAGCCTCATTGTTCTCAGTAAGCTGTGCGCCCTCGTCAACGAAGTCTGCGAATACTACGAAACGGTAGTTGCGGTTAGGAACAAGACGGAGGTCGAACGTCACGGGCTGGTACTCGTCAACGATAACAACCATACGGTCCTTAACAGGAGCTTTGTCCAATGCATCAGCATCGTACACCTCCAAAGAGTAGCGGAGGTCTACCTGGCTCCAATCAGTACCCTGGTAGTAGTCAATAGCACCAAAGGCGCTATTCTTTGAGTTCTGGGGGTTCTCGACGCTATCACCTGCACGTGTTGCAAGCTCACGAGCATCGACCTGAAGCTGGAAGTCAACCTCGCCACCCACGGGGGTAACGCCGTTGAACTCCTGCTGACATGATGCCAAACCAAGCACCAATGCAGCCAAAGCAATAAATCTAGCTTTCATTTTAGTGAAAATTTAAAATTGTTTGTAAAAAAAGAGTTGAATGATTTCCTGTTTTAAGTAACCACACGCACATGTGCGCGAGTGATTCGCAACGATAAATACCCCAATATTGGCCAAATGGTAGACCGACAAAAGAGTACTATCCGCAACGGTATAGTGGCGGGGAAGTGTATAAAATGAATGTGTGGTATGTTGATGT
>JAZRAW010000020.1:0-4347 GCA_045634765.1 Alistipes sp. | reverse complement strand
ATTGGTGACCTCGAGCGTATGGCATCGCGCATAGCTACGGAGCGTATCACGCCGCGCGAGCTTATACAATTGAAGCACTCGTTGCGTGCTGTGGAGATGGTCAAGGCGATGATGGAGTCTACCGACAACGATGCTATGCTTGCACTTGCAGAGCGCATGGATGCTTTGTCGGTTGTGGTAAAGCGTCTTGAAAGCGATGTCTTTCCCGACCCTGAGACCAATCAGATACATAAGGGTGGCATCATAGCCTCGGGTGTATCGGCAGAGTTGGATGAGTTGCGCCGCATAGCACTACATGGCAAGGATTATCTTCGTTCGTTGCAGGAGCGTGAGAGTGCGCAAACGGGTATCCCCTCGCTAAAGGTTGCCTACAACAATGTTTTTGGCTACTACATCGAGGTGCGTAATACGCACAAGGACAAGGTGCCAGAGTCGTGGATACGCAAGCAGACCCTTACGGATGCCGAGCGCTACATAACCGAGGAGTTGAAGGAGTACGAACAGAAGATTTTGGGTGCTGAGGAGCGCATCATTCAGATAGAGACCCAGCTCTATGCGCAGCTTGTGTCATTCATAGCACAGTATATCGTACCCCTGCAGCGCAACGCCCAGGCTATAGCCTACACCGACTGCCTGCAGTCGTTGGCACGCATAGCCACGGAGCGCCGCTATGTGCGCCCAGTGGTTGATGATTCGGACGTTATCGACATCACCGATGGTCGCCATCCCGTTATCGAGACCCTTATGGCGATTGGGGAGGAGTATGTTCCCAATAGTGTAAAACTCGACACTTCGGAGCAGCAGATTATCGTTATCACGGGTCCCAATATGTCGGGTAAGTCGGCATTGCTACGTCAGACAGCGCTAATTGTGCTTATGGCGCAGATGGGCTCTTTTGTGCCTGCAAAGGCGGCACGCATAGGTGTTGTGGATAAGATTTTCACACGCGTGGGTGCCTCGGATAACCTCGCTGAGGGCGAGTCAACATTCATGGTTGAGATGTTGGAATCGGCAAGCATCCTAAATAATATATCACCTCGTTCGCTCGTCTTGCTCGACGAGATTGGTCGTGGTACAAGTACCTATGACGGTATCTCTATCGCGTGGGCTATGGTGGAGTATCTCCACAACAATGGCCTCGGTGCTGCAAAGACGCTCTTTGCTACGCACTACCATGAGCTTAACGAGATTGAGAATATGTTACCTCGTGTGAAGAACTACCATGTTACGGTTAAGGAGGTGGACAACAACATCGTCTTTTTGCGTAAGCTTGTGCGTGGTGGCACGGAGCACTCATTCGGTATTCATGTAGCACGCATGGCGGGTATGCCTCGTTCTATTGTGTCGCGTGCCGAGGCTATATTGGGCAACCTTGAAAAAGTCTATGGCTCGGGAGAGATTGTGCCAAGCGGAGCTATCAAGGAGCGTGGCAAGAAGCGCGCCGTGGCTGCATCGGCAATAGAGACGAAAGATAATATTCAGTTGTCGATGTTCCAACTCGACGATCCCGTATTGGTGGCCATACGCGACCAGATTAAGGGCTTAGATATTAACTCTCTTACACCCCTTGAGGCGCTCAATAAACTCAATGAGATAAAGCGTATAACGGGCTTGTAGACAAATAAATAATGAGAGTGAATAAAAAGTGTATTTTGTCGTTCTTTATCGTGATAAGGCGTCATCTACTTCCTCTAACAAATTATCTCAGCAATGGGCAGTACGCTAAAGTACAGCCCATCGCCTCGAAATTTGCCGAGCGTTGTATCTAACGCCTTCTGACAATAAATGAGCTTGCCCTCAAAATGCTCATTTACGCTTTGGTAAACTCCGCTTTTTCGGGCTTCGCAAGCCTAAAACTACATCTTTTTATTCACTCTCTTAGGTTATGGGGACTGGCTAAGTTACTTTTTAGTCATCCCCATTCTTTTAATCGTTTCGCTCAGACCTATTTTACTATTTGCTCGCCACAGCGGTCGCAGAAGCGCTGTCCGATGTAGAGTGTAGCACCACATCGTGGGCATATAGCCTCCTTGTCTGCATTCATGATGCGTTCGCGAAGGTTGTTGTACAACTCTGTATCATGGTATTTGACAATGTCGTAACCGAGCTTGTAGATAAGCTTTATGGTCTCCATAGCCATGCTACGGTCGTAGCTCTTCTCCTGGTCAGGGAGGTCGGTGTATGGCACCATGTTGGGAGTCTGTTTGAGTGAGTCATCGCGCTTAGGACCGTAGCACCAACCCTCATTCTTGCGTGAGCGTGCCCAAATCTCATGAGCGTTTTCTGCAATTGCCTCACGCAACTCGTTAATATCGTCGTTGATAACTACATCCTCCAAGTTGATTGGCTTGGGGTTATACTCCTTGCTACCGCGGTGATATGATGTCACCATGTAGTTCTTTGAGTCCTCCCATGCATCGCGGAAGTGTTCGATGTGGTATGTGTCTGTAGGATTTGCGCTGTTAGGGTCGAAGATTGTGATTGTTTGTGCGCGCTTGTCACACGACACAACTACTACTGAGTGGTCTGGAATCTCGCCAATGAGGATATCCTCTCTGCGCTCGATGTTAGGGTCGCCAAGAAGCTCACCACCATCCACCGCTACGATGATGTCGTCATCTGCTGCGAGTGCTTCGATGATGTCGTCGATTGAGCACTTGTAACGACGTATCACGCTTAGACCATTATTCTCAAGGTGGCGACCTATGTTGTGGAGTGCTGTACCCTCGTTTGTCTGCCAGTTATTCTTAAGCGATATCTCCATGAGTTTGTTGTCGTCATATGCGATACCTCGGCGATTAAGAATATACTTCTCACACTCGAGTGTACAGGTGCAAGTAGTGCCTGCTGAGGCTGCTGCGGCACGCATTGGGAGTATCTCAATGTGTGTTGCTGAGAGTGCCATGTCTCGGTCAACGGCCATCGAGATGCTCATTATCTCGCTTAGCTCGTCGCTTTCGCCCAAGCTGTTAAGGATGAGGTTACACTCTTCGGCTGTAGCCATTCCATCGAAGTAGGCTGCCAATGTCTCCTCTGTTACGCCGTTTACGATTAAATTATCCTTCATAATTTCTCGGTTAATGGTCTATGACCTTAATTCAATTGCTATTAACGTCAAGGCTTTAATGGCCCTCTTTTTTATGTTGTAGAGGTTGTCGACCGTTACGCCCATCTCCATTGCTACATCTTCGGGAGTTGCCTCCTCAAGGATTAATCGGCGGATGACAGATACATATCGTTCGTTAGTCATCTGGCCGAGTAGCGTCTCCACATCCATACTTGCGTCGTTACGACTCTCCTCACTTATGCCATTTTTCCTATCTGCTTTACTAATAAGAGGCTCTTGAGAGACATTTTCTATCAGTCGTTTTCGTTTTGCTACAAAAAAATGTATAGAAACTATCTTCATCCACTGAAAAATTGAGCTTCGACCCTCAAATTGCTTAAGGCGTCGGGCATCATCTTCCATGAGGTAGACGTAAAGTTCACTTATACACTCGTCGTAGTCTACATCGTATGAGAATACGCGGCGTATGACACTGTGAAACAGAGGGCGGCACTTTTCGAAGAAGAACTCCGAGGTCACCCTGTTGTCATGGGCAATCAATGCATCTCTAATTTCAATGTCAGTCATTATTGTAAGTTCGGTTTAGTGTTAGTAGTTAGTCGAATGGGGCGGGGTTAGCTCTTCGATGTCATAATCTTGAGAATCATGGCGTCGGTCTGAGTCATACCATCGCGACCAATGTCTGTGAGGTTGCGGATTGAGCGATCTACGTCGTCGTCGATGATGCCCTCTACGGACTTAATAACGCGGCCATTCATCGCCATAAGGGCTGAAACTACGGCTGTAGATACGCCCGAAGCACACTTCATAGCACATGAGGGCTTAGCACCGTCACAAATCATGCCGGCGAGGTTGCCAATCATATTCTTCACAGCCTTGGTCACCTCGTCGTAGCCACCACCCATGAGGTAGGTGATACCGCATGATGAGCCTGTTGCTGCAACCACACAGCCACAGAGTGCCGAGAGGCGACCGAGGCTCTGCTTGATGTAGATAACAGTGAGGTGGCTCAAGATGAGTGAGCGTACCATCTGCTCGTGCGAAGCACCTGTCTGCTCGGCATATACCACTACGGGAACTGTAGATGTGAGGCCCTGGTTGCCGCTACCCGAGTTACTCATTACGGGAATCATAGCACCCGCCATACGCGCGTCACACGCTGCTGTTGTCATGCCGACAATCTGGCAATGGAGTGTGTCGCCCATGATGTTACGCTCCGACTCCGAGCGCATGAGCTTACCGATGGCGTGGCCATACTCACCCTTGAGCGACTCGTACGC
>JAZRAW010000019.1:0-4021 GCA_045634765.1 Alistipes sp. | reverse complement strand
GCACCACTTTCTACTTCTCGGACTACTGCCAACTTAAAACTCATCGGATAGTTGCGTTGCGTATGCTTGACATACAAGCATTTACTCTTTTCTTCCATAGCTTTACTCTCTTTTGTGTAACGCTATTTCAGGACAGGACATAATACAACAAAAAAGAGAGCTTAGCCTAACGCTAAACTCCCTAATATCCCTAATCTCCTTAACTTCTCTACACCCTATTCGAGCAGTGCCTCAACTGCCCTGCGACCCTCATCACCCAAAGTCAATGAGTAGTCGTTTACAAAGAGAGCAATATGCTTATCAATAACTTCATCCTCCAACTCCTGAGCATGCTCCTTGATAAAGGCGCGCGAGGCCAGCGGATTGGCAAAGGCGTACTCTATACTTCTACGCAGAAGGCGCTCAAAGCGCATTCGTGTTTCTTCGTCCAAACGTCTTGATGCTATGATAGAGCCAAGGGGCAGAGGCAAACCCATACGCGCCTCCCACTCAAGGCCGAGGTCGGCAACGAGCTCCAAGTTACGCCTATGGTACACGAATCTTCCCTCATGTATCAAGACGCCACCATCAAACTTACCACGCTCCACAGCCTCGGCGATATCAGAAAAGAGCATGGGCACGCGCTCCTCAATCTCTGGGAACAACCTTCCGACAAGCCTATTTGCCGTAGTATGCTCACCAGGCACTGCGATACGCCTCAAAGGTGTCGTCTCGCCCTTACGACGCACCAACAGCGGGCCATTACCACGACCGAGTGCCGAGCCACTATCTAAAAGCGCATAGTGCTCACCCACTGCACGAAGTATCGCCGTACTACACTTCGTAACATCATACTCCTGCACCATAGCCGCAGCATTCAACTGCTCAATATCGAGGTAGGTAACCTCAATATCGAGACCATCGAGGTCGATGCGACGGTTGATAATCGCATCGAACATAAAGGTGTCGTTAGGGCATGGCGAGATAGCCAAACGCAAAGTATTACTTCTCATCGTCAAACTTTTTGAGTTCTACAGCAAGAGCCATAACAGCCTCATCTACAGCCCACTTGTCAAAACTGTCGCCAACAATATTCGAGATTGCACGAATTTCAACTGCTCTAAAGCCGATTACCTCCGACATTGCAAAGAGCGCAGCACCCTCCATATTTTCGATATCGGCATTCAGTGGCTCACATCCGCAAGCGTGCACCGTATTTGAGCACACACGGCGCAATGACGTGTGATAGACCTTCTGATGATATGTCTGTCGAAAACGCTCTGGCAAATCGGCACACACCTCGCTCGTAACCTCCACAACATCGCCCACAGCAACGCCACCACCATATGTTCCAGCAATGCCGGCAAGCACTATAACATCGTTAGCAAGGAGGTGCTTACGGCGGTCGATAGAGGCAATAGCCGCAGCAGTAGCCACCATGCCAACACCCGAGATAACGACCTCAGCATTTGGGCACAAGGCACGAAAGCATTTCGCCTCAAGCTCAGTAGGAAATAGATATATATTCATATTAATAGTATTAAGGGGTAGCCAAACGGATACCCCTTGGTTGTATTGTCATCAACGCTGCTGATATAGAGCAGCAGTAGATGCGCTATTATCACAACAAATTATACTATGCCCTCTACATTACCATCCTCCGCAAGGCGTATATGGCTTGCCTGAGGAGTCTTGCTCAAACCAGGCATACGCATGATGTCACCCGCGAGGGCTACTACGAAGCCTGAACCAGCATTAAGCTCGATATCCTTGATATTAATCTCGAAGCCCTCAACGCTGCCGTAGCGCTTAGCATCGGCGCTGAACGAGAACTGCGTCTTTGCAATACATACGGGCAAGTTACCCATACCCCACTTCTCCAAGAGTGCAATCTCCTTCTGTGCGCGGGGACCAAAGACTACGTTGCCAGCACCATAGATATTCTTCGCTACCTTTGTAATCTTCTCCTTGAGGCTATCCTCGAGGTCGTATGCGTAGTTAATAGGCTGCGAAGGCTCCGTCTCGATAAGCTCAACTGCTGCACGTGCCAAATCTGCTGCACCAGCACCACCCTCAGCATATGCGTTGTTAATCACGCAGCGCACGCCAAGCTCATCGCAGTGTGCCATGACCATTGCAATCTCATCATCAGTATCGCTCGCAAAGCGGTTGAAGCATACGAGGACTGTCTGACCGAACTTCTTAAGGTTGGCAACATGACGGTCGAGGTTAGCAAAGCCCTGCTTGAGACCCTCAGCATTAGGCAACTTAATCTCCGACTCAGGTACGCCACCATGCATCTTGAGCGCAAGTGTAGAGGCAACCAAGACTGTAAGGTCGGGCTTCAAGCCAGCCTGACGGCACTTAATATCGAGGAACTTCTCTGCACCGAGGTCGGCACCAAAACCTGCCTCTGTTACGGTATACTCCGCGTGGCTCATAGCCATCTTTGTAGCAATCACAGAGTTACAGCCGTGCGCGATATTCGCAAATGGACCGCCGTGAATAATAACGGGGTTGTGCTCGGTTGTCTGCACGAGATTGGGGTTAATAGCATCCTTCAACAATGCCACTACAGCACCTGTCACACCAAGGTCGTTAACCGTAAATGGGGTATCGTCGTAGCGCACGCCAAGCACGATGCGACCGACACGAGCGTAGAGGTCGTCGACGTTGCGCGCAAGGCAGAGGATAGCCATAATCTCCGATGCGGGGGTGATATCGAAACCTGTCTCTGTAGGTATGCCATTAGCCGAGCCACCGAGACCCGACACGATGTTACGCAACGAGCGGTCGTTCATGTCAAGCACACGGCGCCACATAACCTTCTTCAAGCCCACCTGCTGTGAGCGATTGTGGTATAGGTAGTTATCCAAAAGCGCAGCGATGAGGTTGTTTGCCGAAGTGATGGCGTGGAAGTCTCCCGTAAAGTGGAGGTTGATATCCTCCGAGGGCAACACCTGAGCATAGCCGCCACCTGTTGCACCACCCTTCATACCGAAGCATGGACCCAATGATGGCTCGCGCAATGCGATGATAGCCTTCTTGCCGATGTGATTCAGACCCATGCCAAGGCCGATGCTCACAGTAGTCTTACCTACACCCGCCTTTGTTGCAGTGATTGCAGTGACAAGGATAAGGTGGCTCTTTGCAACCTTATGCTCATCTATAAGTTTATATGGTACTTTCGCGATATACTTACCGTAGTTAAACACCTCATCCTCGGGGAAACCGACCTGTGCGGCAACCTCACGAATATTCTTGAGTTCGGTCTCACGAGCAATTTCAATATCTGTTTTCATCTCTCTTAGTTTTTATTGTTATTATTCTGCTGCAAAGATATATAAAAAATAGATATTTAATCTTATAATTTCATAATATCTTTTTATATCTGTATAAGCAAAACAGATACGCAACACACCAACAAATATCGGGCCTTCTAAGCATTAGGGCACGCTACCAAAGAGGTTCGCATGCCCTAATTACTTTTTGTATTATCTCGTTGCAACTTACTCCTTGCCAACAACAGCCTCGAGCTCCTCAACGGTGAGAGGCAAGAGCTTATCGCCAATGAATCGACTACCTGTCTCTGTTACAAGCACATCATCCTCGATGCGGATGCCACCGAAGTCGCGGTAAGTGTCAAGCAAAGCGTAATCTACGATACCCTCGAACTTACCCTCCGCGCGCATCTTGTCGATAAGTGCGGGGATGAAGTAGATACCTGGCTCGTCAGACATAACGGTGCCGGGCTCAACGCGCCATGTCGCGCGGTGGATACATGTTGCAGACTTTGCAGCACGCTCAGCAACAGTTGAGAAGTCGAACGAGCGCTCGCCGATGTTCTCCAAGTCGTGAACATCCATACCCATGCCGTGGCCCAAGCCATGAGGCATGAACATATACAACGCACCAGCCTCAACAGCCACCTCAGGAGTAGACTTGATGAGACCCAAGCCCTTAAGGCCCTCGGCCAAAGACATATAGGCAGCCTTGTGAATCTCGGGATACATAGTGCCTGGCTTAATCATATCCTTAACCT
>JAZRAW010000018.1:0-7056 GCA_045634765.1 Alistipes sp. | reverse complement strand
TAGTGCAGTGTCAGGACGAGAAGTCACAGTTGAAGAACTTCGACAAGGCTCTCGCCGAGCTCCGTACACGTCTCTACAACATGGAGTACGAGAAGTACCTCGCAGAGATTTCAGCAAAGAGAAAGACTATGGTAGCAGGTGGTGACCGTTCGGCAAAGATCCGTACATACAACTACCCACAGTCACGTGTGACCGACCACCGTATCAACTACACCATCTACAACCTCTCGGCCTTCATGGATGGCGACATTCAGGGTTGCATCGACCAGCTGATTGTGGCCGAAAACGCCGAGCGTTTGAAGGAGAGCGAGTTGTAGCCTACGGAGAAGGGTTGACACAATATTTCGGGCATGCCCGGCATATCGACCAGACCCTCATCGGGTTTGGTCGTTTTGCTTATTACCTACGAACATTACAATGACAAAACTTAAGCTAATACTTACAACCATCGCCCTACTTCTATTTGCCACGGTGACTATGGCACAAGACCCTGAGCGTGCTGCTATGGCTCGCGCAAAGGGCAAGGAGCTCACCGTAAACGAGTGGAAGACGACGCCTGACGGCAAGAAGAAGTGGATAGATCATGCTGAGGTTTACAATGCCCAGGGGCAGCTAATCGAGGAGGCGGAATATAGCGACTATGGCACACGCCTTGCGTGGCGCTCGACCTTCGAGTATAACGACAAGGGGCAGCTCACCAAAGAGCGCGTCTACGACGAGCGCAACAGACTATCGAAGATTCGCACCTTCGAGTACGACGCTAATGGCGTCTGCACCCGCCGTATGAACTACAACGCAGACGGCAAACTCAACTCATACCGCCAATTTGAATACACCTTCGAGTAGCGATGCAGAGCACACCACTGACATACGAGAGTCTCAATAGCCTTCCCCTATGGCGAGATATGGCTACCATCACGCTCGATGAGATGCGCAATGTGAAGCTCATGAACCGCATCGACACTAAGTATGTTGTATCGGAGGGCGAAGTAATCATGCTCTTGGAGCAAATGGCGAGGTGTGGTTACCGCGTGCAGGTTATCAATGGTGTGCGAGGTTGTCGCTACGACACCCTCTACTATGACACTGCGGAGCGCAGCATGTATATCGCACACCACAACCGCCAGCTCACGCGCCAGAAGATTCGCACTCGCACCTATGTCGAGACGGGGCTCACCTTCCTTGAGATTAAGAACAAGAGCAACCGTGGCCGCACCAAGAAGCGCCGCACGGAGATATCACGCGAGGATTTTATCTCCTTTGCAAATAACGCTACGGCATTGGATTTCTACAAGGATAACGCCCGCTACACCCACGATGCTATATCTCCCGCGCTATCTACTCGCTTTGTGCGCATCACACTTGTCAACCCCCACCTCACTGAGCGTCTAACGATAGACCTTGCTCTCGAATATGAGGATATGCGTAGCCACACCACGGCATCGGTACCACAGATGGCAATTGTCGAGCTTAAGCAGGATGGCAACACACACTCCGCGCTCAAGAGTATAATGCGAGACCTACGCATCCAGCCGCTCAAGGTTAGTAAATATTGTCTTGGCACAACGCTTACGGTCGAGGGCATCAAACACAACCGCTTCAAAGAGAAACTACGCGACATAGCCAAGCGCCTTGGCAACAACACTTAACACAATCGATAATACCGCAATATGATGAATATACTAAAATTAGAGACGCCCCCAACAATGTTGGATAGCGAGATGGGTGCAGTAGAGAGCGCCCAGCGTAGCATTGTAGACCTATCATCTCTCGACCTATCGCCCGCCGTGCACCTATCGTTGCAATTCATCTTCAACATGGTTGTATGCGCCGCTATCGTATGGCTCTTCTACTATCCCAAGAGTCGCAACAAGGGCTTTAGCGTGACCTTCATGCTCTTCTCAGCTGTCGTATTCTTCCTGCTCTACTTCATGGGTGGCGTGAGTCTCGACATCACCGTGGGCTTGGGTCTCTTCATGATTTTCGGTATCATGCGCTACCGCACCGAGATGGTACCCATCCGCGAGATGACCTACCTCTTTGTCTCTATAGCCACAGCCGTCATTAATGGCATCAACGTCATAAACGACCAACTCATCTTGGCCAACCTCCTGCTCATCGCACTTCTTGCCGTTATCGAGTATGGCATAGGCCGCAAGCGCGAGGTATCGAAGCTTGTATGCTACGAGCGCATCGAACTCATACGCCCCGAGCGTCGTGGCGAGCTTATTGCCGACTTAGAGCAGCGTCTTGGCCACAAGGTGAACCGCGTCGAGGTTGGCAACATCGACTTCTTGCGCGATGTAGCCTTCCTTAAGGTCTACTACACCCCCGCAAAGGGCGAGGCACCCTCATCGGATGAGACAATGAAAATTAATGAGAAGAACGCATTTAACAAATAACTTTAGACGCTATGAAGAGAGTAATACTAATCGTTGCATCATTCGTTGCACTCGCCACTACGGCACTTGCACAGGAGATTCCCGCACCAGCCGTGGTCAACACCAACGACTTCCGTTGTCGCGTGGAGGGCTCTTTCGAGTGGGAACCCATCGAGGACCTATCATTAGAGGCGGGACTACAAATGCGTCTCAACCACGACCTCAGCTCCGTCGACAGCTTCCACACCTCGTTGGGCGCAGAGTATGAGCCATGCAAATACTTCGCTATCGGAGCGGACTACATCCTTATCAACGGCTATGAGAGCGACAAGAAGGCGTGGGACAAGCCTCGCCACCGACTCAATGTCAACCTCACGGGTAGTGTCAAGCTCGGTCGCTTCGAGCTCTCGCTACGCGAGCGCGTGCAAACCACCTTCCGCACCGACTCAGTCAACCTCTACGAGAAGCCACAAAACGAGGTTATCCTCCGCTCGCGCCTTATGGCAGAGTATAGCATACGCCACACAAGGTGGACTCCCTACGCACTCTTCGAATTGCACAACACGCTAAACGCACCTAAGGTTGTAAGCAACTACAAGACCGAACCTTTGGCCTACGACAACTACATCACGCGCTATCGTGCAGGTGTGGGTGCTAAGCTCCGCATTACGCGTAACCACCGCCTCGATTTCTACTACTACTTCGACTACGACCGCGGCTACAACATCGACTACAAAGGCAATAAGGGCGACTTGAAGGGCTACATCCAGGAGAACGAGTTCCGCCACACCTTCGGCATATCATACAAATTCAAACTTTAACCTATACCCTCACCTATGCGCACGCTCCTCACACTCCTTACCCTCTTCTGCGCCTCAACACTCTGGGCACAGCAACCCCTCTATGTCGTTAATGGTAAGATTGTTGAGAGCATAAGCGATATTCCACAAGAGGATATAGAGTCTATTGACGTACTCCCCGCCGACGAGGAGACAATTGCCGAGTGGGGCATCATAGCCTCGGAGGGCGTCATCGTAGTGCGCCTCAAATATGACTCACCCGCAACCTTCAATGCTGAGGGATATAGCAACTTTACTACATACCTTGCCCAACATATTAAGTGGAGCGACAATATGCCCGCCGAGCGCGCCTCACTACGCCTATGTATCACCGCAGATGGTGCTATAGAGATTGTCGAGGTGCTCGACACCACCTCGCGACAGTTTCTTAAGCGTGTGACAAAGGCTATTGAGTCGGCACCACGATGGCAACCCGCCATGCGCGATGGCAAGGCTATAGAGAGTCTGCAACTTGTAAACATACAGCTCCCCTTAGGCAAGGAGCTACCCAAAGATCCATATGTCATAATACGCTAAATGTCTGCACTATGGAGAATCTAACCCCTACACCTGAGCATAGCCTAACGCTCCTCGACCTACAGCGCATGGTGCGTGCTACGTTAGAGGGTCGTTTTCGCGACCCGCTGTGGATTAGCGCCGAGATATCGGAACTTAAGGTCAACCGCTCTGGCCACTGCTACCTCAACCTCGTTGAGAAGGGTGCTACGGATGGTGCTCCGCGTGCCGAGGCTCGTGCCGTAATCTGGAAGTCCGCCTACCTCTCTATGGCATCAATGTTCGAGGCAGCTACGGGTGCTACGCTTCGCGCAGGACTCCGTGTCTTAGCGCGCGTGATGGTCACCTATCACGAGATTTATGGTTTCTCGTTGCAGATTATCGACCTCGACCCACGCTACACCCTCGGAGAGATTGAGCGCCGTCGTCGTGAGACCATCGCACGCCTACAACAGGATGGCGTGTGGGATATGAACCGCGAGTTGGAGCTTCCCCGCCCCACGCTGCGCATAGCCATAGTCTCGAGTGATACCGCAGCAGGTTATCAGGACTTTATGAATGAGCTTGGTCGTAGCACCTACCGCTTCCAGACCTCACTCTTTCGCAGCCTTATGCAGGGCGACATTGCCGAGGAGAGCATCATTGCGGCACTTAAGGATATTGCCCGAAGGGAGGAGGAATTCGATGTTGTTGCCATCATCCGAGGTGGCGGCTCGACAAGCGACCTCGCCCTGTTTGACTCCTACCTCATCGCCTCGTATGTTGCGCAGTTCCCCCTGCCCATCTTCTCGGGCATAGGCCACGACAAGGATGTCTCGGTCGTGGATATGGTCGCCCACACCTCGCTCAAGACACCTACGGCTGTGGCTACAAAGCTGGTGGAGATGGCCGACTACGAGATGACGCTTGTCGAAAACTTCGCCACGGACATCGCCCGCAATGTTGAGGATATGCTTCATAGCGAGGAGTTACGCCTCTACACCTATAGCGTCAACATCAGCCGCGAGGCCACACGACATATCAGCAACCACGAAAAGCGCATAGAGCTATTAAAAGATGGATTGCTCAGTCGTGTAGAGTATATAATCAGTTCCGAGGAGCAACACCTCAACGCCGCCGAGCGCACACTCCAGAGCTACTCCCTCGACAACATCCTACGCCTCGGTTTTGCCGTTGCGCGCACACAGGATGGAGCACTTCGCAGTGTCAATGATGCCACAATTGGTTCTGCCATAGATGTCGAGCTACTCGATGGCGTGGTTGGCGCAGAGATAAAGAGTATAACACCGAAAAATTAAAAACACGAATATATGGCAAAGAAGTCAACAAAGATAGAGATTAGCTACGCCGACGCTATCAAGGAGTTGGAGCAGATATTGGAGAATCTGCGCAGTGGCAAGGTCGAGATTAACGACCTCACCGCCACCGTGAAGCGTGCCAACGAGCTTGTGGAGGAGTGCCGTCGTCAGCTCTCACTCACACGCCATGAGATTGAGAGAATAACCACCTCAACACCCTTCTAACCTATGCTTAAGGGTGCTATACGCTGGGCTTTGAACCACATCCCACGCAGCTGGCTGCAGCGCATGGCGGGGTGGGCTGTCCCCATCATGGGCCTTGGTTACCTCGGCCGTGGCAGGGAGTGCCCCATATGTGGTGCGCACCGCCGTAAGTTCCTACCCTACGGCTATGTCACCTCGCGCGAGGATGCCCTATGTCCGCGCTGCTTGTCGTTGGAGCGCCACCGCCTGATATGGTTGTGGTTGCAGCGCCATAGCGACCTCTTTGCCTCGCACCCCCACATCCTACATATCGCCCCCGAGGTATCACTTATGCGCCACTTCAAGCGCCACTACAAAGAGTGCAATGAGCGATACACAACAGCCGATTTGGAGTCACCATTGGCCGATATGCACTTCGATGTGCAACATATCCCCATGGAGGCGCGTTCTATAGATGTGGTGATATGCAACCACCTCCTCGAACATGTCGTCGATGACAGGCTTGCCCTTAGGGAGTTGCACCGCATACTAAAACCTGGAGGTTGGGGCATAATGCTTGTACCTGAGGATAGGTCGCGTACTACGACATTCGAGGATGACACCATCACCGATGCCAATGAGCGCACACGCCTCTTTGGCCAGTACGACCACCGTCGTGTCTATGGCCGCGACTACGACCTACGTCTTGCCGAGGCGGGATTCGTGGTCGAGCGCATAGCCGTAAGCGACCTACTAAGCCTCGAGGAGCGCACGCGTCATGCTGTGGGCAACGACGACCTTGTGGTGGTACACAAACCTAATATGTAAAGCTACAACACTATGAATAGCAGTGTATTAGATAGATATAACGATTTCCGCAATCTCGTTGCATCCACCTTCTCTCAGCATAGTGCCGAGATGGTAGATAGCGCCCTCTGCTTCGCACACGAAGCGTTGGAGGCATTTGGTGCACGCCGCTACGACAACAACCCCATGCTCGACCATGGTGTCGCCGTGGCACGCATCGTTGTCGAGGAGATTGGCTTAGGTCGCAACTCTACGATTGCCGCCATCGTTCACGATGTTGTGCGCATCGCTACGCAGCACCACTCCGAGCGCTTGGAGGAGTATAGTGCAACTATACGCCGCGACTATGGCGAGGAGGTGCTCGGCATCGCCCTCGCGCTGTGCAAGATTTCGGACATCAAGCTCAAGGCCTCGAAGGAGCAGGCCTCGGACTTCCGCGACATGATTGTATCCTACTCCGAGGACCCTCGCGTGATACTCATCAAGCTCGCCGACCGCCTCGAGGTGATGCGCTCGCTCGACCTCTTCCCCGAGAAGAAGCGTCGCACCAAGAGCTGGGAGAGCCTCAACCTATATGCCCAGATTGCACATAAGCTCGGTTTGTATAGCATCAAGAGTGAGTTGGAGGACCTATCATTGAAATATCTGGAGACGGAGACATATAACCATATCGTTCACGAACTCAAGGAGAGCGAGGCGGAGCGCATGGCATTCATCGAGCGCTTCCTAACCCCCGTGCGCGCACTTTTGGACCGCGATGGCATCAAGTACCACATCAAGAGCCGCACCAAGTCTGTCTTTTCAATCTTCCAGAAGATGCGCAAGCAGAAGGTTGGCTTCGACGGTGTCTACGATATCTTCGCACTCCGCATCATTATAGATTGCCCCCGCGAGAGCGAGAAGCGCCTCTGCTGGACCGTCTTTTCACACGTTACAGACCTCTACACCCCCAACCCCGAGCGTATGCGCGACTGGATATCTATCCCCAAGTCGAATGGTTACGAGTCGTTGCACACCACCGTCGTTACGGAG
>JAZRAW010000017.1:0-10432 GCA_045634765.1 Alistipes sp. | reverse complement strand
GGAGACAAACCCCGATGTGGTATGGTACTTCAGTAGCGTAGAGGTTGAAACTACCGAGAATAGCGCTACGGTAAATGCAGTAAAGCCCTATATCACTATTGATGGCGTCAAGGAGGAGGGCGTGGATATCTACCTCAAGTTTTGGGAGGATGGCAACGAGGAGGGGCACATCATTATCAATGAGTTTGAGGAGATGGGCGACCGCGTAATCTTCACTATCAACGACCTTGCCCCTGCAACCCACTACTTGGGTGGCATCGTTGTGAGTGGCGAGTATGGCGGCGAGATAAGCAGCATTTTCCCCATCACAACCAAGGAGCATATGCCCGTTGCGGAGTATTCGTGCGAGTGCATAATTGAGCCTATGGGTGTTGTAGCCTATGCTCTCTTAGAGGGCGTGTCGTTCACGCTCGATGGCGTGGAGAGCCCCTTGGCAAAGGTGGAGTTTAAGTATGCGCTCGCCTCATCTAACGGCGAGTGGACAACCGTGGAGATAAAGTCAGAGGATGCTCATAAGAGCTTCAAGATTCCCACAGAGGGCGAGCCTTACCTCAATGAGAAGAGCGACTACAACTACTCCGTAACGCTCTACCCCGAGGATACCAACTATGAGAGCTATACCATAGATGGCAAGTTCACAACAACCGAGGCAAGACTTACAAGCGATGTTGAGTTACCAACAATCACGGCTACCGAGGAGGCTATCCACCTTAGTAGCAAGGTACCCACGCTCTTTGTTGATGGCGAGGTTATACCCGACTATGCAACGATAGTGTACAAATTCTACTACACGGACGACAACGACCACCACGGCTATATTGATGCAGTATGCGCCGATGGCGTGATGAGCGCAACGGCAGAGTTGAGCATGTTCCAGGAGGGCGTGACATACAACTTCCGCACTTGCATGGATGTGAACGATATGATACTTCTGCAATCAGGTGATGCGCCATATACCATTCCCGTTGTGGAGACTCCCACACCTCCAGCGCCTCCCGTTTCGGGCGATGCCGACACTAAGGCTATTGCTGGTGACTGGCATCTTACCGAGTGGCGTGGCACAGCGCCCGCGTTCGATGTATACCTCTCGATAAGCGAGGATGGCGTTGTGACACTATGGCAGCGCATAGAGAGCCGCCTATGGGAGACCTTCTATAGCACTGTAGGCTTCGATGGCAGCATCATTGCTGGCAAATATACTGACGGCGTGGCATGGGCAGCATCATACAGCGTAACCATAGACGGCGACACCATGACATGGACCAACACCGCAGACAAGACTGAGGTATCTATCTACACGCGTTGCACACTACCCGACTTCACAAACCCCGACATCCGCACCTACGCGGCAGAGGGTCGAAGATTCTTGTAGTGGATAACATAACGACAACATTAGAGGCTACTAACGCGGTTAGTAGCCTCTAATGTTATATAAAAAAGTAGTCCTCCGCAGTGGAGGACTAACCTGTATTAGTTCTTATTAAGCACAATCTTCTCAATCTCCTCAATCTGCGCCTTGAATGTCTTGTCAGTATCAATCATATCGGCAACTGCCTTGCATGAGTGGAGCACCGTAGCGTGGTTACGACCACCGATTGATGAGCCGATAACCGTGAGCGGAGCCTTGGTATGCTGCTTCGCAAGGAACATTGCAACCTGGCGTGCCTGTGCTACATCGCGCGTGCGCTTTGTGGAGTTAAACGTATCCATCTCGATATCGTAGTACTCGCAAACGACCTTAACGATGTGGTCAATAGTAATCTCACGCTGCGTGAGCTTCACGTAGACCTTCAAGATATCCTTGGCAAGCGAGATTGTAATCTTGCGACCGAGGAACGAGGCGTTGGCGATAAGCGATGAGAGAGCACCCTCAATCTCACGCACATTTGCCGAGATATTATCCGCAAGGTAGTTCACAACATCCTCTGGGATGCTTGCACCAAGGCGTTGAGCCTTTGCACGGATAATCTTAACCTTGGTATCGTAGTCTGGAATGTTCAACTGCGCCGAGAGCCCCCACTTAAAACGCGTAAGAAGTCGCTGCTCGATATCCTTAAGCTCCACGGGTGGCTTATCCGAGGTAAGGATGAGCTGCTTACCCGCCAACTGAAGGTGGTTAAAGATATTAAAGAACACATTTTGTGTACCTGTCTTACCTGTAAGCTCCTGGATGTCATCAATAATCAAGACATCGACCATCTGATAGAAGTTGATGAAGTCTGTAATCTCACCATTCTTATAGGCGGTCTGGAACTGTGCCTGGAACTTGTTCATCGAGACATACAACACCTGCAACTCGGGGTGGCGCTGACGCACCTCGTGACCGATAGCCTGGGCGATATGTGTCTTACCCAAACCTGAGTCACCATATATATATAATGGGTTGAAGGCAGTAGTACCTGGAGAGACAGCCACGGCCATACCCGCAGAGCGTGCCAAGCGATTACACTCGCCCTCGATATGGTTGTCGAAGGTATAGTTTAGGTTGAGCTGTGGGTCAATAACTATGCGACGAAGGCCTGGTAATGCAAAAGGATTTTGTATCTTTGCAGTGTCGATGGGGCGCGCAAACTGTGGAACTGCCGTTGCGGTAGTCTCGGTCTGCTGTGGACGCACCTCACGAGGCACGGCATAATGAAGCTGGGTATCAGCACCATAGAACTCCATGATGATGGGCTTAAGGCGTGAGAGGAAGAGCTTCTCGATGTTTACAACGAAACTCTCGTTGGGCACACGCAAGCGGAGGTTTGAGCCATCAAACCCGATTGGACGGATGGGCTTAAACCACTTTACAAACTCCTCCTCAGTAATTGAGAGTTGGAGTCTGTCGAGGCAGTCTTGCCACACCTGTGTGTATGTCTCCGTATGCGTCATCACGTTCTTTTACCTTTCATTTACGGGGCGACAACTCCCCTGAAACAGTTTAAACACTCTGCTTCAATAAGTTACGTTTTTATATCGCTTTTGCTAAAAACCAGCCTCGATTTGTCGCGGACAATAAAGCTGTTTTTGACATTGCAAAGATGTGGATAATTTTATTAAAATAAACTCAAAAAAGAGTTGCAAAATTCGATTTTTTTAATAGGGCTCTCAAGGCCTAATTTTTGCCATAAAATTTAATATGTTGATATAGTAGTATTTCAATATTTTTTTTGTATATTTGCATATCGGATTTTTTATTGAGCAAACAATAATCTATAAAAATAACTAATAGCATTATGACAAACGATTTGGATAAGTTGGTAGCGTCGAAAGCACAGGCGTGGCTCGACGGTAACTACGACGAGGCGACTAAGCAGGAGGTTCGCTTCTTGATGGAGAACAATCATAATGAGCTTGTTGAGAGCTTCTACAAGGATCTCGAGTTTGGTACAGGTGGCTTGCGTGGCATCATGGGCGTAGGCACTAACCGCATGAACATTTACACTGTAGGTGCTGCTACTCAGGGACTTGCAAACTATCTCAAGCTTAACTTCGCAGGCGAGCAGATTAAGGTTGCTATCTCTCACGATAGCCGTAACAACTCGCGCATGTTCGCAGAGCGCGTAGCAGACATCTTCGCATCTAACGGCTTCATCGTATACCTCTTCGATGCACTTCGCCCCACTCCCGAGCTATCGTTCGCAATTCGTGAGCTTGGTTGCCAATCGGGTGTTATGGTTACTGCATCGCACAACCCCAAGGAGTATAACGGCTACAAGGCATACTGGAACGATGGTTCACAGGTTACATCACCCCACGATGTAAACATCATCGCTGAAGTGGGTAAGATTACCGACAACAGCCAGGTGCTCACAGGCAAGAATGCCGAGAACATCCATATCCTCGGTGACGAGTTCGACCAGAAGTATTTGGCAGCAATTAAGGCCCTCTCACTCTCACCTGAGTCAGTAGCAAAGTACAACGACATGAAGATTGTCTACACACCATTGCACGGTGCAGGTGTGAAGCTCGTTCCACAGTCGTTGCGCAACTATGGCTTTAATAATATTATATGTGTAGAGGAGCAGATGGTGCTCGACGGCAACTTCCCAACTGTTGCATCACCCAACCCCGAGGAGCGTAAGACAATGGCTATGGCTATCGAGCTTGCTGAGAAGGAGGGTGCTGACTTCGCAATGGCAACAGACCCCGATGCTGACCGTCTTGGCGTGGCGCTCCGCACAGGTAAGGGCGACTATGTATTGTTGAACGGCAACCAGACCCTAGTACTCTTGATGTGCTACCAGCTCACACGATGGGCAGAGCTCGGCAAGATTACAGGCAAGGAGTTCGTCGTAAAGACAATTGTTACATCTATGATGCCCGATGCAGTGGCTGAGCACTTCGGCGTTAAGTGTTACAACTGCCTCACAGGCTTCAAGTATATCGCAAAGATTATCCGCGAGCAGGAGGGCTTGACTAAGTATATCGGCGGTGGCGAGGAGTCATTCGGTTACTTGCCTGGCGACTTCGTACGCGACAAGGATGGCGTTGCAGCTATCACCCTCGTTGCGGAGGCCGCAGCATGGGCACGCGACACCATGGGCATCACCCTCTACGAGTGGTTGCAGCAGCTCTATGTTAAGTATGGATTCTTCCGCGAGGGCTTGGTGAATGTTGTACGCAAGGGCAAGGATGGCGCAGCAGAGATTCAGCAGATGATGGTTGACTACCGCCAGACACCTCCTACAGCAATCCTTGGCTCACCCGTAGTTAGGATTCTTGACTACAAGAGTTTGGAGGAGCTCGATGTGCGCACAGGCGAGAAGAAGCCTATCGAGGGCATCGACGAGAAGAGCAACGTATTGCAGTGGATTACCGAGGATGGCACAAAGGTATCTGTACGCCCCTCAGGCACCGAACCTAAGATTAAGTTCTACTTCGGCGTGAAGGCAAAGTTGGAGTCTGTTGATAAGTTCGACGAGACTTTGGCAGCGCTCGACCAAAAGCTTGAAGATATCAAGGCAGAGCTTAAGCTATAATTACCAAATGAAAGGACAGGGGCGCTTCAATTCGAAGGCCTCTGTCTGTATTTTGAATTGGTTTTTAAACAAAGAGACCGGGGGGCGTAAGACAAAACACATTTTATTAATATAGCAGTGATAGAAAAATAGAATCTACCCACTCTTTACAATCAAAACACAAACAAAATAAACTTAAAAACTTAAAAACACTATGAAGACTCTATTTCAAACTATCGCTGTAGCGTGTGCAGCGCTTTTCATTGGAACAACATCTGTCTCAGCTCAGCAGGAGCCATCAAAGAGCGAGATTAAGGCAACCGTAACAGAGTATCTCGACAACATGTATGCCTACTACAACACCAACATGGCTGGCACATATGCTCTTGAGTGCTGGGATTTGTTCGAATACCGAGAGATGCTTGACAAAAAGGGTGACAAAGTCGCACAGAAAGCAACAAGCAAGTGGTTGAAACAGCACAAAGATAGCCGCGAAGCAATGAAGCAATATACCAAATTGTCACTTGGCGTAGTGTATGAGGCAGGCATAGAGGAGCTCGATACTACTGAGGCTATCCAGACATACTACGATGCGATCTATTCACTTAAGCATGCTGGATACGACGATGCAGCAAACATTGTGGCAGCAAACTACTATGTATTCATGTATGCACGCGGCTGTTCAACAGAGCATGCAACAAACTTCGAGGCATACAACGAGGCATACCCAAATCGCCACAAGGTTGTAAGTGCAATTCTTGAGGACGAAGAGGTAGTCGCAGAATTGAAGAACTGGTATGAGGAGGACTTCGAGTCTATGTCGCAGTGGGACTTGATTAACAGCTACATCGACCATCTTGATGCTATTGGAAACTACTTAGCCGAGGGCGACATGATGGAGGTTACACGACACACTATCGTAATGGGCAACCTCACCAATATGATCACAGATTCTGAGACTCTTGACGAGGCTATAAGAACTTGGTTCACAAACGACGAGTACGCCGAGATAACTACTGAGTACTTCAACAAGTAGTATTACATCGACATCAAAATATAAGATTCAAAAAATGGGGTTGCAACGCATGCAGCCCCATTTTACGTTATATCAGACACAAAACACAAAGAGAAACAGTGTTCTAATTATGAAATACCCTATCTACGGGGATATCGTGTGAGTCCGTAGGTAGACTATCAAATATCTGACAACTAAACGCCACACCAAAAGTCACCGCTCTAAAACCCTCGAGCGACATATATTTATCGTAGAAACCACCTCCACGTCCCAATCTCTCTCCCCTTGGTGTAAAGGCTCGCGCAGGCACAATCATCAGGTCGACCTCATCTGTCATAACCTCACTATCGCCCACTGGCTCTATGATGCCAAAAGCACCAACAGCCATCCTATCGGGATGGTAGTCATAATAACGCATGACATCGCCCTCCACGCGGGGCACAACCACCCGTTTGCCCATATTTCGCCAGCGCTCTAAAACGTCACCCGTTGGCACCTCGTCCCACATTGCCACAAATAGTGCTACACAGTCAGCCATAGCGAAAGCCTCCGTAGCCTCTATTATATCGAAAATTGTGGTCGCTGCACCGAGTTTCGACTCCTCAGACATATTTTTTATACGGCGACGCACCTCAACCCTTATACTCTTCTTATCCTCCATAATTGCGATATTATTAGCTCGTTACCTATATTAATTAATTAATAATTGCAATAGAAACACATTTTTAACGCGTAAAAAGTGCATTTTGGTATTGTTATTTTTCAAACAATTCTTATCTTTGCAGAAGCATTTGTTGTGTTTATAGCACAACATATATCATACTTAGCACTGATAAACAACAAAACTATTTACAAATATAATTAATTTTTTTTACACTATGAGTTGTTTTTTAACTAAATCATCAGTGGGAAAGAAGGTCGTTATGAGCCTCTCTGGCTGCGGCCTCGTATTCTTCGTCCTTTTCCACATGTCAATGAACCTCACAATGTTGTTCAGCCCCGAAGCTTACAACATGATTTGTGCGTTCCTTGGTGCTAATTGGTATGCACTCGTTGCTACCGTAGGCTTGGCAGCATTGGTAGTTATCCACTTTGTCTATGCCTTCATTCTCAACCTTGACAACTACCGTGCACGTGGCAAGAAGCGCTACGCTGTAACCGTTAAGGAGAAGGGTGTTAGCTGGGCATCAAAGAACATGCTCGTTTTGGGTATCATCGTAATTCTTGGTCTTGGTCTCCACCTCGTACACTTCTGGTCTAAGATGCAGTTGGTTGAGATTATGGGTGGCCACGGCTCTGTTGTAGGTGAGTTCGGTAACGTAGCAGCTACAAACGGTGCAGCTATCATGTTGATTACCTTTAAGGAGTTGTGGGTTGTTGCTCTTTACATCATTTGGTTCATTGCTTTGTGGTTCCACCTTACACACGGTGTATGGTCAATGTTCCAGAGCATTGGTGCTGCAAACGACACATGGTATCCTCGCTTGAAGCTCGCTTCTAACGTTGTATCTACACTCATTCTCTTGGGCTTTGCAACTGTTGCAGTATTCTGCCACATCGAGGCACAGGATCCCGTTAAGCTCAACCAGGTTATTGCATTGGTAGAGGTACCTGAGCACGAGCCAGTAGCTATTGACGAGGTTGTGGTAGAGGATGAGACTTCATGCCAGGAGAACGACCTTAACTTCGAGAATGAGGTTGAGAACAAGTCTGAAGAGCAGACAAACTAATCAACAATGGTCGAAAACAATAAAAACACAAATATATTATGGCTTATAAATTAGATGCTAAGACTCCAGCAGGTGAGTTGGCCCAGAAGTGGAGCAACCATAAGGCAGCTATCAAGGTTGTCAGCCCTGCTAATAAGCGTAAGTTGGACATCATCGTTGTAGGTACCGGTCTTGGTGGTGCCTCTGCAGCTGCTTCACTCGGTGAGCTTGGCTACAACGTAAAGATTTTCTGCATCTCTGACTCACCACGTCGTGCACACTCTATCGCTGCACAGGGTGGTATCAACGCTGCTAAGAACTATCAGAACGACAACGACTCTATCTATCGTCTCTTCTACGATACAATCAAGGGTGGTGACTATCGTGCTCGTGAGGCTAACGTATACCGTCTTGCTGAGGTATCAAACCTCATCATTGACCAGTGCGTAGCTCAGGGTGTACCTTTCGCACGTGAGTACGGCGGCTTGTTGGCAAACCGTTCATTCGGTGGTGCTCAGGTATCACGTACATTCTATGGTCGTGGTCAGACCGGTCAGCAGCTCCTCTTGGGTGCTTACGCTGCATTGAACAAGGAGATCGCTGCAGGTTCAGTGAAGTCATATCCTCGTCACGAGATGTTGGATGTTGTCGTTGAGAACGGCGAGGCTTGCGGTATCATCGCACGTAACCTCGTAACAGGTGAGATTGAGCGTCACGGTGCACACGCTGTTGTTATTGCAACTGGTGGCTACGGTAACGTATTCTTCCTCTCAACAAACGCTATGGCATCAAACGGTTCAGCTGCATTCCAGTGCTACCGTAAGGGTGCAGGTTTTGCTAACCCCTGCTTCACACAGATTCACCCTACATGTATCCCCGTACACGGTACTCAGCAGTCTAAGTTGACTCTTATGTCTGAGTCATTGCGTAACGATGGTCGTATCTGGGTTCCTAAGAAGATGGAGGATGTACAGGCTATCCGCAAGGGTACTAAGAAGCCATCAGATATCGCTGAGGCAGATCGCGACTACTACTTGGAGCGTCGTTACCCTGCGTTCGGTAACCTCGTACCTCGTGACGTAGCATCACGCGCAGCTAAGGAGCGTTGCGACGCTGGTTTCGGTGTTAACGAGACTGGTTTGGCAGTATTCCTCGACTTCAAGACAGCTATCGAGCGCTTGGGTAAGGAGACTATCAAGCAGCGTTATGGTAACCTCTTCGATATGTATGAGGAGATTACTGACGTTAATCCATACGAGCAGCCTATGCAGATCTTCCCCGCTGTTCACTACACAATGGGTGGTATCTGGGTTGACTACAACCTTATGACAACTATCCCTGGCTTGTACGCTATCGGTGAGGCAAACTTCTCAGACCACGGTGCTAACCGTCTTGGTGCTTCGGCTCTTATGCAGGGTCTTGCTGACGGTTACTTCGTATTGCCTTACACTATCGGTGACTACCTCGCAAAGAAGATTCAGGCACCTAAGGTTAAGACCGACACCGCAGCCTTCGACGAGGCAGAGAAGGGCGTTCGCGCACGTATCGAGCGCTTGTTCGCAATCAAGGGTAAGCAGTCTGTAGACGATATCCACAAGCGTTTGGGTCTCATCATGTGGGACAACGTTGGTATGGCACGTACTAAGGAGTCTTTGGAGAAGGCCATCAAGGAGATTCAGGCTTTGCGCAAGGAGTTCTACGCAGACCTCAAGCTCGTTGGCACTAATGAGTCATTCAACGTAGAGCTCGAGAAGGCACTCCGCTTGGAGGACTTCTTGGAGTTGGGTGAGCTTATGGCACGCGACGCCTTGAACCGTGAGGAGAGTTGTGGTGGTCACTTCCGCTCTGAGCACCAGACTGAGGATGGTGAGGCATTGCGTCACGACGACAAGTTCGCATACGCTGCAGTTTGGGAGTACAAGGGTATGGACAACGTTCCTGAGATGACTATCGAGCAGCTCGACTACGAGTTCGTACACCGTGCACAGCGTAACTACAAAGACTAATTTTTGACGTTAACCTTTAATAAAAACTGAAAGTATGAATTTTACATTAAAGATATGGCGTCAAAAGGACGCTAAGAGCCAGGGCGCGTTCGAGACATATAAGGTTGAGAACATCTCTTCGGACACCTCGTTCCTCGAGATGATGGATATCCTTAACAACGATCTTATCCACGCAGGTAAGGAGCCCGTAGCTTTTGACCACGACTGCCGCGAGGGTATCTGCGGTATGTGTTCTATGCACATCAATGGCCACGCTCACGGCCCATCACAGGCTGTTACAACTTGCCAGATGTATATGCGTAAGTTCGAGGATGGTTCTACCATCACTATCGAGCCATGGCGTTCTGCTGCATTCCCCGTAATCCGCGACCTCGTTGTAGACCGTGGCGCTTACGACAAGATTTTGCAGGCTGGTGGCTTCATCTCAGTACGCACAAACTCTGTACCTGATGGTAACGCTATTCCTATTCCTAAGGCAGATGCAGACGAGTCTATGGACGCTGCTGCTTGCGTAGGTTGTGGTGCTTGTGCTGCAACATGTAAGAACGGTTCTGCAATGTTGTTCGTTGCAGCTCGCGTATCTTCACTCGCAAAGCTTCCTCAGGGTAAGGTAGAGGGCGCACGTCGTGCTAAGGCGATGGTTGCAAAGATGGATGAGCTCGGCTTCGGTAACTGTACTAACACTGGTGCATGCCAGGCACAGTGTCCTAAGTCAATCTCTATCGCACACATCGCTCGCCTTAACCGCGAGTTCTTGGC
>JAZRAW010000016.1:0-5162 GCA_045634765.1 Alistipes sp. | reverse complement strand
TCTAAAGCTATTTTTGCGGCTCTAATCTTCGAATAGGTTAATCTCGCCGCGCTCCACTTTGCCATATATCGCCGCAAGCTCGCCTATTGCTGGAGATATCACGGCAAGGGTATCGGCTATAGCCTTCTCGCCACCTCCCTTTATGCGATAGAGCAGTGCCGCATATAACGCTTTGAAGCAAAGCTCGGTATCGCTAATATCCTCCTTGTCGATTATTGTGCGGAGGCGTGGTAGCTCGGGTGTGAGAGCTGCGTAAGTATTGCGGTAATGCTCTCCCACGGGGAGCTTCATAAGTTGTAGATGTAGGTTGTGGAGGTCTGCAATGAGGTGTAGGGTATGCTCTATATGTCCCTGGCTCTCCTTTCCCTCTTTGCGAAGAAGCTCTACAATCTGCATATACCAGTTAAAGATATTCTCCTTCTGCTGCTCATCTGCACCCTCAATTCGCGCAACCAGCGTCGAATAGATAGCCTCGGGGCTAAACTGCAAGGCACGCAACAAATCCTCAACCTGCCATAGGTAGAGGATATACTCAGCGATATTCTCTCTACGTTTCTGCAATGCTATAAGCATACTAATTAATATTATATAGGTTTACGACTACAGCCAGTCGTTGGCGTTAACGGTGCTCTTTGGCGCATTAGGTACATTTTCAAAATAGGTGAAGCCAGTAATTGCCTCAAGCTCCTCGATAGAGATTATATCCCTCGCCTCGGGTTTGTGTCCCTTTGCCTGCTCGTGGCAAATCACAAAGGCTGCGCACTGCAACTCCGATGCCGAGCAATCCTTGACGCTCTTACCCGTGTGACCACTCTTAGTACGGAGCAGAGCATAGTAGAACATCGTTGGACGCGACACATCCGAGCGACCACCAAACGATATCTTCTTGGGCACTCCCGTATTGCCATAAGCATCGGTATATCTATCGAAGTAACAACCGATTACGGTATAGAGCGTATCGGCACACACCAAGCCATCGATATGGTCCTCGAGGTTGTTCCACGCACCACCGCCCGTATTAAACGTGTCGGAATACTGGGGCGCGATATTCGAGAAGTAGAAGACCTGCTTGTTCGTCTCGGTCGACGAGGTACGCTCTGCCGAGCCGAGCATATGACCATTATTACAGCCACTATCGGCATCCTTGCGCTTATACTGTATTTCAGCTGGAATCTGAGGATCCTGCGTGTAGGCATCGGTACGCTTCGCCGAGCCGCTATACATAGCGTGGCGGGGTGCTGCTACCCACACAGGACAATGGTGCTCCGATGAGAAGCATACAGAGTAGTTACGCGCCTTGGCATTGCGCTGGGCATTCTGCTCTGAGCCGCCACAAATGTGGTGCGCGTAGTAGTATGTCGAGTTATTGTCGTCGCGACCATCGCGATTTGCATCAACCTCAACGGGCAACTCAAACCAGCCAGCACGATAGGTAGAACCAGTTGTAGGCTCTGGTTCTGGTTCGGGTTCTGGTTCGGGCTCTGGTTCGGGCTCTGGTTCGGGCTCTGGTTCGGGTTCGGGCTCGGGTTCGGGCTCGGGCTCGGGCTCGGGAGTAGGTTCATCGCTATTAGCCAAAGTTTTGAACTCGCCACCCTCAAGGCGCCAACTATCACCAACGGCGCGAACCAAAATATAGTAACTATAGGTCACATTTGGCTTAAGACCATCGATTGTAGTCTCAATAATTCTACCATTCTCCACAGGGTATATCTCAGGATTATTCGCACCCTTGACATCCACCATAAACGCCATTTGGTCAATAGCCTCATAATTCGAGGCAAAAACCACCGCCTCGAGAGTCACACCCTCGGTTGTAATCTTCGTAGCCTCACTCTCTATCACGCGACACGTAAACTGTGCCTCCTTCTCGCAGGCTATAGCGACAAAAAGGAGTGATACAATGTAGAGTAACCTCTTCATAAGTAAATCTTTCTATTCTCTATTTTTTGAATCTATCCATATGGTCACAGGACCATCGTTCGTAAGTTCTATCTTCATATCTGCGCCAAAGCTTCCCGTTGCCACCTTGCGACCGAGTGCCGCCTCAACCTTTGCGACAAACTCCTCATATAGGGGCTTCGATATGGCCTCGGGTGCCGCCTTTATCCACGATGGGCGGTTGCCCTTCTTGGTCATGGCGTGGAGCGTGAACTGACTGACAATCATAACCTCGCCCTCGACATCCTGCACCGAGCAGTTCATAACGCCCTCCGCATCGTCGAATATGCGCAACTGCACGAGTTTCTTCGTTAGCCACTCCAAATCCTCTGCAGTCTCATCGTGACCTACACCGACAAGGACAACTAAGCCCTTGCCAATCTCGCTAAAAACCTCGCCATCGATGTGGCAACGCGCCTCCGTGACTCGCTGTATAAGCAACCTCATAGACTAATTTTCTGACTGTGCGCACTCGAAAAAGTCCCAAAGACCATCACCCTTGGGTGTGGGCGCTGTAACCGAGATAGGCTTGCCACCCACGGGGTGCAAGAACTCCACGCGGCGTGAGTGCAACGATATACCGCCATCCTTATTCGAGCGTTTCGCACCATATTTGAGGTCACCCTTGATTGAGCAACCGATAGCCGAGAGCTGCGCACGAATCTGATGGTGGCGACCCGTCTTTAGGTCTACCTCAACAAGAGTATAGTTTGTTGAAGCACCCAACACGCGGTAGTCCAACAACGCCTCCTTGGCATCGCCCTTAGGCTTCTGGTAGGCGTGCGAGCGGTTTGTCTTTGCGTTGCGCGCAATCCAGTGGCGCAATGAGCCCTCCTCCTCTGCGGGGCGCTCCTCGGTGATTGCCCAGTAAGTTTTTTTGACTTGCTTGTTGCGAATCATCTCGTTGAGACGCGCCAAGGCCTTCGATGTCTTAGCAAATATCACAGCGCCACTTACGGGGCGGTCGATGCGGTGTGCAACGCCCAAAAATACAGCACCGGGCTTATGGTCGCGAATCTTAATCATCGCCTTAATCTGGTCCTCGATAGCCTCCGTGCCATCGGGATCGCTCTGCACCAAGTCGCCAACATGCTTATTGACGATAATCAGGTGGTTGTCTTCGTAAAGTATATCTTTGATAGTAAACATATTTCGATAATTGCGTTACAACTTGAATGTAAAGGGTAATAGCTTCTCGGCGCTATCTACAACCGTAGCCGAGCCAGCACCTGTCATAATAACACGAATGGGGGATTTCTGTCTACGCTCCACGTCGACAATAACCTGACGACACTGACCGCATGGGTAACACTCCCTCTCCGATGGCACCGATGCAATGGCTAACGCCTCGATGGGGTCATTGGCGAAGTTTGCCTCAACGTAGAAGAGCAACGAGCGCTCAGCACACAAACCTGCGGGATACACCTCGCTCTCGAAGTTCGATGCGTGGAGCGTGCGACCACTCTTGAGGCGCACAGCAGCTCCCACATGGAAGTTTGAGTAGGGGGCATTAGCCGTTTTTGTCGCCTCCTCGGCCTCCGCAACGAGGCCACGGTCAAGCTCCTCCAGCTCGGCGATAGAGGCGTAGTGCTCGTAGCTGATATCAAGAGTACGTTTCATAGCGTAATAGAATTGGTTGATTCTGCAAAGATAGGCAATATTTATGAAATATAAAAGCTATATCAGCGATGTTTGGAATTATAAAAATTTTTATTATCTTTGCAAAACGAACATCACATAAGATATGCGTAGATGCTTTAACATAAGAATTATGATTGTCGAGGCTATGATGCACGCCTCGATGCACAGCTCTATGCGAATGTGCCGTTAGGCACTACTATATCATCGTATGACCACGGTCGTACCCCTCCCCAACCACACAACCACTGTAGACGATGATGCTTAAACAAAGCCTCGTCAAGGATTAATTATGGACGTTATTAAGACAATATAACTATGAGCAACAGAAAGTTACATTTTGAAACAATACAGATACACGGAGGATATAAGGTGGATGAGTCATTGGCACGCGGCATCGCCATACACCCCACCGCTGCATACCACTTCTCATCGTGTGACTATGCCGCAAACCTCTTTACGCTTAGCGAGCCAGGATATATCTACACCCGCCTGCACAACCCCACAACCGCAGCCTACGAGGAGCGCATCGCAGCCCTCTATGGTGGCGTGGGCGCTCTGGCCACAGCTTCGGGCATGTCGGCAATTCTGCTTACCGTAACCGCTCTTGCTAAGGCTGGCGAGAACATCGTAGCATCGCCCTACCTCTATGGTGGCACACACAACCAGTTTGTTATCTCGTTGCGCAATGTGGGCATCGAGTGTCGTTTAGCAAAGAGCGACTCGGCGGAGGATATTGCCGCGCTCATCGACGAGAATACACGCGCGGTGTTTGCCGAGTCTATGGGTAACCCAACCTGTCGTGTTATCGACATCGAGGCACTCGCCGAGGTGGCACACAAGAACAATATTCCGCTTATTGTCGACAACACCTTTGGTGCGGGCGGCTACTTATGCAACCCCTTCGAGTGGGGCGCCGACATCATCACCGACTCGGCTACAAAGTGGATTAATGGCCACGGCACAGCCATGGGTGGCATCATCGTAGATAGCGGCAAGTTCGACTGGCGCGCATCGGGCAAGTTCCCACAGATTGATGGTCCATCGGAGGGCTACCACGGCCTCAACCTATGCGAGGCATTTGGCAATCAGGCATTTATCGTGAAGTGCCGCGTGGATGGCATGCGCGACTTCGGCTGCTGCCCCTCACCCTTCGATGCCTACCTCATGTTGCTCGGCTTGGAGACCTTGTCATTGCGCGTGAAGCACGAGGTGGAGTCTACATATCGCTTGGCGGAGTACTGCCGCAACCACCCCAAGGTTAAGAGTGTCAGCTTCGTGGGCTTCGAGGAGCACCCCAGCCACGCACTTGCAAAGAAGTATTTCCGTCATGGCGCATCGGCTGTTATGACCATCGAGCTTCAGGGCGACTTGGACTCTACCGTAAAGTTTGTCGAGAGCCTCAAACTCTCGGGCAATATGACCATGATTGGCGACTCTATAACCGTCGTTACACACCCCGCCTCAACAACACACAAGCAGCTCTCGGACGAGGCGAAGCGCGCTGCGGGCATCACACCCACACTGCTCCGCATATCTCTCGGCTTGGAGAATGTCGAGGATATAATCGCCGACTACGAGGAGGC
>JAZRAW010000015.1:0-8953 GCA_045634765.1 Alistipes sp. | reverse complement strand
CGTGTAGACTATGGAAGTGATATTGTTAATCGTTATGGTATGAAGAGTCCTGACCGTATCTACTTCCATGATGGTAACCTTAGCTTGCGCTATGGCGACGACTTTGTTGACCTATCGCGTTTGAACTTCGCTATTGAGGCCAATGGTGGTCGTTGGAGTCAGCATCTCTTTATTTCGGATGAGTATCCATGTATTGCGGAGCATAATGCCAATATCGCTGCAAATTTAGCGCGCGATTTCAAGGGTAATATTGTGGGCGTGAAGGCTGGTTTTGGCATCTGGAAGGATAATGGCTATGCGCAATATCGTGATATGGCAGTCAATGTTGGTGTAAACTACGCTCGCTCGTTTGGCATCATCAACCTCAAGGCTGAGGTTGGTTATATGTACGACAAGGTATCGGGTCGCAAGGCATCGCACTTCATCCTCCCCGCTGTGAGAATGGACTTCGACTTTGGCAAGATTGGCATTCAGCCATACATTGAGTTAGAGACAAACATCAAGCACAACGGCATCGAGGCGCTCTGCGACCAGAATAAGTATATCGCTTTTGAGCCTATGGCTGCCGAGTTTAATAAGATGAAATCTACGCGTAGCTACGACCTACATTTGGGTATCGCAGGCTCGGATAAGCACTCAAAGGTAGCATATAGAGTCTATCTCGGTAGCAGTTTCATTCGCGACCAGATGTTCTGGTATGTTGACGAGATTGGTACCTTCGGCTTTGCACAGGGTAGCAACACACGCCTCTTTGCAGGTGCAGAGGTCGAGTATCACCCCGTTGGCGGTCTTAGACTCGCAGCATCGGCGCGTGCTCACCTCGATAATACACTGTCCCCCTATGCTGTCTCTGACCCAAAGATTGTAGCCAACATCCTTGCAGAGTACCGCCTCAAGCGCTGGAAGTTTGGTGTTTCGGGTGACTTCGTCGGTCGCAGAGAGTGGTCGGGTAGCGACTATGTTGGTGGTAACTATGCCTTAGTGTTCTTTGCCCCTGCTACCTTTGACCTCCACGCTGATGTGGCATTCCGTATTAATGGCGGTGTAGAACTCTTTGTCAGCGGCTACAACCTCTTGAATCAGGATATCTTTGACTATGCCTACTATTACCGCAATGGCATAGGCTTTATGTTGGGCGCAAAGATAGACTTCTAAAATGTTTGTAATATGGCAAAATCAAAAATAGTGAAGCGCGATCGTTCGCGCGGTAATGCACGTTGGAAAGGCTCGGGTCGAGGATCTCTGATTATGCGTATGATTAAGCGCCCCGCCTCCAACTCAAGTAATAATGCTCTATTATGGGGTATTGCATGGCTCATTATAGGGGCTATCACCACTTGGCACTTCGACTTTGTGTCAACGTCTATGATAGGCTATACTACATCGGGATATCTACCTTTGATATGGCAGACGGCTATTGCTTTGGCAGTATGGATGTCGTTTGGTGTGGTATACTTTGCTTTTGGTGTTATGCGCAATCGTAGTACGGGTGTTACCGAGATGTTTGGTCGTATGCTCTTTGCGCATTGGCCTATTACTCTTCTGCTGTTGCCGGGCATCTTCATTAATCGTGTTGCCTATGCGACATTTATGCTAAACCCAGGATTGGCCTATGCCAATTATCCAACTGAAACAGCTATTATGGCTGTCGTTGCTGTTGTGGTCGCATTGTGGACATTGTATTGGGGATACCTTGCCTTTAGTCGTGCAACACAACGCCCAGGTTTCATCACGTTGTTATGTTATATCGTAGCAACACCATTGGCATACTACCTCTCGAAGTTGGTTTTGGAGGCAATATATCGAGGTATGTCGTGGTAGAAAAAGGGTGTAAAGAGAAGAAAAATATAGACATAAAAAAAAGGGTAAGCTACTCATATCGCACCGCTACAACCACATACCCTTGCTCGATTCCTCGCCTGGGGGAGTTCTGTAGGAGCTGGTCGTATAAGACTTACCCGAGTGCAAATGTACAAAAAAAATGTATCTTTGCAAAAAAATATTGAAAAATGAAAAAGAAAATTTTTATCGCATTTGTCGTTCTTGTTGTGGCTGTGGGAGTTGCGGGTATGTGGGCATACCAAAACTTTTTTAGCAAAGCTGTGAATGAGCGCTTCACTTTGGTGCTTCGTAGCGATGAGAGCTATGAGACTATGACCGCAAAGGTGAAGCAAAATATCGAATATGACCTCGCTTTTGACATCTATGCTAAGTATATTGGTTTGGATGAGGGTATCGAGGCTGGTACTTATACTTTTGAGCCTGGAATGACGGTTATAGAGGTTGCTCGCACACTCAAGTTTGGTAGCGACAATAGCGTGCGCTTGGTAATAAACAATGCCCGTACGCCAGAGGCTTTGGCTGGTAAGGTTGCTATGCAGATAGATGCTGATTCGGTGTCGGTACTTGCAGCTTTGCGCAGCGATGAGCTTATGAGCGAGTTTGGTTTTGACTCTGCCGAGGCGATGTTCTCGATATTCTTGCCCAATACATATGAGGTATATCGCGATGTATCTCCCGAGGATTTGGTGCGTCGCATGAAGCATGAGTCGGACAAGTTCTGGGGTGATGAGCAGCGTATTGCGCAACTTGAGCGCTTGGGACTTACGCCCTACGAGGTTATGACTCTCGCATCGATAGTTCATGAGGAGACAAATGCCAAGGATGAGATGGCGCGCGTTGCTGGCGTCTATGTAAATCGTTTGAAGCGTGGTATGCTCTTGCAGGCCGACCCCACTTTGAAGTATGCTGCGGGTGACCTTACAATCAAGCGTGTGTTGAATAGACACAAGACAATCGACTCTCCATATAATACATATATGTATTTAGGTTTGCCACCTACGCCTATTGCTATGCCCGACATGGCGGCAATTGAGGGTGTGTTGAACTACGAGGAGCACGACTACCTCTACTTTTGTGCTCGTCCCGAGATGGATGGTCGTCATAACTTTGCTCGCACGCTTACTGAGCATAATCGTAATGCTGCGGCGTACCATCGTGCGCTGGATAGAGCAAACATTAAGTAATATAGATACTTGCTTAGTATGAGTATAAAGGAATTTTGGATGGATGTTTTGCGCTCTGCTGCTATTATTGGAGCAGTAATGGCGCTATCGCACATCTTTGAGCAATATATCATCCTCTTTAGTGGAATAGGCATTCTTACTACCTCGCTTGTTGTGTGCATCGAGGGCTTGATTGCTGCTGTAGCCTTCGTATGGCTTATGTTCTATTTCACTCGTCGCATGGCGAAGATGTGGACCGATAAGATAGATATTGGTGATGGTCGCTTCATAGATGTGAAGTTTACCTATGGTCGTGCTGTGTCCTATGCTATGATGATATCCATGCTCACGGGTGTGATGGTTGGTGTCGCAAGTACAATATTTATTGATAGTTATGGCTATGATGTCTATCGTGCAGCGCTGATTCAATATTTCAATGAGGTTGTTGAGGTGGCTAATGCTTATAGTAGTATGTCGGGTGGCGAGGATGTTGTGCCAATGTCGATATTGGATGATAATATCGCTACGATTGAGGCTATGGAGCGACCCTCTGTATTCGAGAATATAATCTCGCACATGACATCATATATGTTTTACGGCGGTGTTGTGGCGTTGGTTGTTGCGGCTGTGGCACGTCTCAAAATAAAGAGAGAGAACGAAAGTGCTTTGTAATATGAATAAGAGATTAGATATATCGGTTGTCGTACCACTCTTCAATGAGTCGGAGTCCTTACCCGAGCTTGTCGCTTGGATTGATAGGGTAGCACGCGAAAATAGCCTTTCGTATGAGGTTATCATGGTCAATGATGGTTCTACGGATGGCTCGTGGGAGGTGGTAAAGGAGCTATCTACAAAATATCCTGCAGTCAAGGGCATCAGTTTTATGCGTAATTATGGCAAGTCCCCAGCCCTCTATTCGGGTTTTGAGGTGGCTTCGGGCGAGGTGGTCTTTACGATGGATGCCGACCTTCAGGACTCGCCCGACGAGATTCCCGAGATGCGTCGCATGATATTGGAGGATGGCTATGACTTGGTGTCGGGATGGAAGCGTAAGCGCTACGACCCCATCGGCAAGCGCTGGCCAAGCAAGTTCTTCAACCTCACGGCACGCATCATGTCGGGCATCCGTCTGCATGACTTCAACTGCGGACTTAAGGCATATCGTTTGAAGGTAGTCAAGAGCATCGAGGTCTATGGCGAGATGCATCGCTATATGCCCATCCTTGCTAAACATGCGGGCTTCAAGCGCATTGGCGAGAAGGTTGTTGAGCATCGTGAACGTAAGTATGGCTACTCGAAGTTTGGCCTTGAGCGTATGGTCAAGGGTTACCTCGACCTTATCTCTGTGACCTTTATGTCGCACTTTGGACGCTCGCCCATGTATCTATTTGGAGGTCTTGGCACCTTTATGTTTCTTGCGGGCTTCGTGGCTATTGTGTGGATTGTTGTGGAGAAATTTATGTGCGGTATCCCTGTTACAAACCAACCACTATTCTATTTTAGCTTAACGACCGTGGTGCTTGGTGTTCAGCTCTTCTTGGCGGGCTTCTTGGGTGAGCTTATCAATCGCCGCTCGAGTGACCGCAATAGCTACCTAATAGATGAACGAATTGAATAATTAAAAACTAAATAACTATGATTCAGAGAATTCAGTCACTCTACTTGCTTATCGTTACAGTCCTTATGGCTTGTACGCTCTTTATGCCCGTTGCCCATGTTACAACAACCGAGGGAGTGTTGACGCTCCAGGCATTTAAGCCTTTTGGTGATACTATGGCCTTTGGTTGGCTCTTTGCCGCGTTGTTTATCATCGCAACGCTTCTCCCATTTGTTACCATCTTCTTGTTCAAGTACCGCAAGCGTCAGGTGGGCTTGTGTGCTGCAGAGGGTGTATTGCAGCTTGGTTGCGTAGCGGTTATCTTGGTGTTCTATTGGGTGATTATTCCCGATATTCTCCCCGCAGATGCTGTCCTCTCAAAGCGCTTGGGCTGGGCATTTATCATGCCTGTAGTTTCGCTTATCCCCACATTCTTGGCGGGTCGTGCAATCTTCAAGGATGAGATTCTTGTGCGCTCACTCGACCGTATTCGTTAATTAGTAAGTTGCTCACTATGATAAGTTTCGAGACCAAGATTCGCGTGGAGTACCACCATACCGACCAGATGGGTATTGTGCACCACTCCAACTATGTTAAGTTCTTCGAGGTGGCGCGTACCGAGTGGTTGCGTGCTATGGGTATCACCTACGCAGAGATGGAGCGTCGTGGTGTTATGATGCCCATCGTGGATGTTGCGGTCAAGTATCGCAACCCTGCGCTCTACGACGAGCTTATCTCGGTTACGGCATTTGTCGATGAGGCGCCTATGGCGCGCATGACCTTCCGCTATGAGGTGCGTGGCGAGGATGGTCGCGAGATTGCTACAGGCTCTACGACGCTCGGCTTCATCGATAGCCAGACACGCCGTCCACAGCGTGCTCCACAGTGGCTTTTGGAGGTTATTAAGTTCTAAACGATGGTCTCTATGAGTAAGATTGAAGATTACCTACGCCTTGTAAAGTTCTCGCATACGATATTTGCTATGCCCTTTGCGTTGTTGTCGTTCACCTATGCGTGGATGACGGCAGAGCATAGTGCGGTGTTGTGGGTCGTGTTGTTGCAGGTTGTGGCGTGCATGGTCTTTGCGCGCAATGTCGCCATGGGCTTCAACCGCTGGGCAGACCGTAAGATTGATGCCGAGAACCCTCGTACGGCAAACCGTGAGATTCCCGCGGGCGTTATCTCGTCGCGCGGTGCGGTGATATTTATTATTATCAATGCGTTGCTATTTGTGGCTACCACCATCACCATCAACCCATTGTGCGCATGGCTCTCGCCCGTGGCACTCTTTGTGGTGATGTTCTATAGCTACTGCAAGCGCTTTACTGCCATGGCGCATATCGTATTGGGCTTGTCGCTCGGCATTGCTCCCATAGGTGCATATATTGCTGTTACGGGTACAGTGGTTGCGGAATGTTGGCTCTTGGCTGCTGTGGTTACAACATGGTGCGCGGGCTTCGATATTATCTATGCACTGCAAGATGCCGCTTTCGACCGTAAGCGCGGTTTGCACTCTATCCCCTCGCACTTCTCGGCCACCACGTCGTTGGTTATCAGTGCCTTGCTACACCTCGCAAGTGTTGGCCTCTTGGTGTGGTTTGCATTCTCGCAGCCCTGCACATGGCTCTTGTGCTTGGGTTGTACGCTCTTTGCTGCAATTTTGGCTCTGGAGCACTTCTTGGTTACGCCTACTAAGCAGCGCAATATCGGTATTGCCTTTGGTACGCTTAACGCCATGGCAAGTATGTCGTTGGCGGTGTGCCTTATTGCAAACCTATTGATTTATAGATAGTATGTGGGTCGGTGCGGCGCTACTCTCGGCTATGCTTCTTGGCCTCTACGATGTCGCTAAGAAGCGCTCGCTTGCGGGCAATGCCGTTATCCCCGTGCTGCTGCTTAATACCCTCTTTTCATCGCTACTGCTGTTGCCTTATATCCTCGATGCACACCTCGATTTCGGGTGGTTTGATGCAAGGTTCTTGCAGGAGGACTATGGCTACGATATTGGCATCAGGGAGCACCTGCTTGTGGCGCTTAAGGCAGCCATCACGCTCTCATCTTGGCTCTGTGGCTACTACGCCATCAAGCACCTTCCGCTCACCATCGTGGGTCCTGTGAATGCCACGCGCCCCGTTGTCGTATTGCTGGGTGCTATCCTGCTCTTTGGCGAAGAGCTTAACCTCTGGCAGTGGGGTGGTGTGCTGCTTACTATTGTCTCGCTCTATCTCTTGAGTCGCGCGGGTAGAAAGGAGAATATCGACTTCCGCAATAACCGCTATGTGTGGGCAATGTTTGCCGCTATGCTGCTTGGCGCAGTTAGTGGCCTCTACGATAAGTTCCTCATATCGAGGTGTGATATTGGCCCAATCTTTGTGCAGAGTTGGTTTGGTATCTACCAGTTCGCCATGATGTGTATTATAGGTGCTGCTATATGGCTACCACGCCGCGCTGCAGAGCCCTTCCACTGGCGCTGGACCATACCCCTTATCTCGCTATTTGTCACCCTCGCCGACTTCTGCTACTATCACGCCCTCGACGATGCTGATAGCATGATAGCTGTGGTGTCGATGATACGCCGCTCGTCGGTTATCGTCACCTTCCTTTGCGGTGCCCTTCTCTTTGGCGAGCGCAACCTCAAGACCAAAGCCCTCGACCTATTGCTAATCTTGGTCGGCATGGTGCTGCTTTGTATAGGTAGCATATAATTCTCACATTGTATATATTTATTAAGGAGCCTTTGTCGGGCTCCTTTGTTTGTCTCTACTCTTCACAATTTCGTAACAATAAATTAATGGTGTTGTCGTGATAACGAAACATCGTTGCCCTATTTTTGCAGCGTGAAAAAAGGATTAAACGAGATTAACTAATTTGAATGAATTTATGAGTAAGAGACTATCAATTGCGCTTGTGGCACACGACGCCATGAAGCACGACCTCGCGGAGTGGGTCGCATGGAACTGGGCAAAGCTCCTATCACACCGCCTAATATGCACAGGAACAACAGGTCGCATCGTGGCCGAGACACTTATGGAGCGTAGAGCCAAGGATGCAGCACACTCGCACTTCGATATCACCATGCTTAAGTCGGGCCCATTGGGTGGTGACCAACAGCTCGGAGCGATGATTGCAAACAGCGAAATCGACATGCTCATCTTCTTCTGGGACCCCATGTCTGCGCAGCCACACGATGTTGATGTTAAGGCCCTATTGCGCTTGGCAACGCTATACAATGTGCCAACAGCGATAAATCGCTCAACGGCCGACTTTATGATATCGTCAACGCTGATGGTAGATGCCGACTACAAACCAGTGGTGCGTGACTACACGTCATATATACAGCGCACTCTAAAATAAGAGTGGTTGCCCCGAATATTCTGGACAACCACTCTTTTCTTACTCCTCTGTCTGCTCCTTCTCGGCGCGACGCTTATTGTTTATATGCATAAGCTTGCGTATCGACTGTTGCAGTTGCTTGGGGTCGATGTTGCGCTTAATGACCGAGTCGTGGGCCAACGATATGCCTCCCGTCTCCTCCGATACTGCGATGACAATAGCATCCGATACCTCGCTCATACCCAATGCTGCGCGGTGACGCATGCCATAGGCCTTAGGCACCTCCTGCTGTGTAGATGGAAGTACGCACTTTGCCGCAACCACTCTATCACCACTAATCACCATGCCACCATCGTGCAAGGGGGCATTCTTAAAGAACACATTTTGTATAAGTGCTGACGACACCTTTGCGTCGATGGCGATACCGCTCTCCTCGACGATGCCGAGGTCGTTAGACTGCTTGATGATGATGAGTGCACCCACCTTCTGCTCACCCATCTCCTGGCACGCCTCAACAATGGGACGAAGGTCTATCTCCTTAGCGCTTTTGCGGTGGCGGAAGTCGAAGATGCGAGTCAGCCACTCGAAGCGCTCACGCTGGCGACCGATAGCCTGTAAGAAGTGGCGTATCTCGGGCTGGAAGATGATGATGATGGCAATGACACCGACTGAGATGATCTGTCCCAAAATTGTTGAGAAGAGCACTAAGTTGAATGTCTGAACCAATATCCACACAAGATATATAAAGAAAATACCTACTAAGATATATGGTGCACTTGTACCCTTCATTGCTCGGTATACGAAATAGAATAGCGATGCAACAAGAAGGATGTCAATAATATCGAGGAACGTAAACGGTATAAATCCCATATGAGGCTGCTCGGTTACGGTTAATAACGGTGTGTTGTGGGGTAGTTAAAATGCCGACGTGCTATCGCAAATCGGCATAATATGCTTTGTCGGCGAGGTGATTACTCCAACGCGCCAGCTACATACAACTCATCAATCTTCTGAAGCA
>JAZRAW010000014.1:0-4084 GCA_045634765.1 Alistipes sp. | reverse complement strand
ATGGTAAATAGCCATGCTGGAAGGAGTAGCAATTGACCCATGTAGCGGTTAAAGTTTCGATGATACTTACCGCTAATCATACCGCACTGGCGAATACCCCAGCCAGCAAATATTGCTAAGGAACTGAATGATGATACTCCGATAGAGAGTAGTATATGACCTACTGTTAGGTGGGTAATATCGCAGATTTCCATATATACAGCATATGGTAATGACGATATAAATGTTAATACAACTCCACCTAAATATAATAGGTAATATCTTAGTGGATGCTTGTACAACTTATCAGCTTTGCGCATTCGCTTGATAATAAATGCAGTCAATAGTGGTAGTAGTAGTGCGAGTGCAGATATCCACCATATTCCGATGTTGAAGAAGTCTATAATGGCATCTAACATTGCATTGCCAACTGTTTCCAAAAAACCAAAAATCTCATCGGTTACATTGTCCGGTAGTCCATTTGACGAAGATACGGAATATTCTAAAGTTTCCTCCTCAAGCATCTCCTCTTCTACATTATTATCGGATTGCGCGAAGCAGACGTTTGATATTGCCAACATCGCAATTAGTAGAAATAATAGTTTTCTTGTTGTTTTCATGGGTTAGTAAATATTGACTTGCTTTTGGCTTAATACAAAAATAAAAAAAAAGGCTTAACATCTTTGTTAAACCTTCTTCAGAGCGGAGAGGGAGGGATTCGAACCCCCGGAGCCTCGCAGCTCAACGGTTTTCAAGACCGCCGCAATCGACCACTCTGCCACCTCTCCAAAGGACAAAAGTATAGCATTTTTTATTAACCACCAAATATTTTGCAAAGTTTTTTTAATATTTTTTCAGGCGTGTTGTTTAATACGTTGTGCATCAGGTGAATATAAATGGAGGTTTTTTTTGACTTTTTTAGCCCTAAATTAGCAAAAATGCCATTTTTGTGGTTTTGCATCATTTTTCGAGGTGGTGAGAACATCGGTTTATTGAGGCTATTTTGTCGCTATTTTCGCTGTGTTTTGTCATGCTGAGCGAAAGCGAACGTTGCGATTAAGCCGAGTGCAGAACAAGTTTACTTGTTATGTCGAGGCGGAGCAAGGTAGAGGAACTCAAGCATCTCCTCAGTGGCAATACACTATCAACGTTGTCGCTGGTTGGCTGCAAGGAGATTGCCACGTCGGGCATAGCCCTCCTCGCAATGACGGAGTATAGCATCACACTCGCAATGACAGAATATCGTGTCGGCTCTCGCAATGATGATGAAACGGATATTAACCAATATCGATATTACGCAACACTTGCTACAAAGTCGTGCCAAAGGGGAGTGTTGCGCACCACCCACCATATGCCGTACAAGGTGAGATAGAGATATATTGTATAGGAGTGGAACACATAGCGAGCCACCTTTTGTGCTCGTGGCGTGGTGAAGAGCCATGCGTAGAGGATAAGCAGTATGTATGGCAGGCATAGCCACAAGAATGGGTTTATCCAAAATGCTACTGCGAAGTTGCCATGAAGCACGTTGTGGAGGACTCGCTGACCGCCACATGATGGGCAATCGTAGCCTGTGACTAACTTGATTGGACACTTGAGCGCAAGGAGCGAAGAGCCTGGATCAAAAATATAATAGAGCACGAGCAATAGAGCGACAACAACTATTGCCACCAACACCCACAATCCCCTCTTCGTGCTCTGCGTCATATGCAAAAAAAATGTTGCCAACAAGATTGTCGCACGCATTGGCTATATCTTGCTGGCAACGTAGATGGCATTACATCTCAGAAGCAACGGCAGCACCCAATACTATAACGAAGTATAACACATAAAAGAGGATAAGGAGGATGATACTAACGCCATACATAACAAACGCGATGATACTCCACTTCTTTGCACTTTTAGACGCCTCAACAGCCTCATTGTACTGACCCTGATACCACAAACTCTCCACCTTGCTGGCATTAATAATCGCAGGAATTGCGAAAGGCCAACAGAAGAATGATGCAATAATTGACAATGCAAGATAAGAACTTGGCATAACCTTTTGGTTCTGCTGATTTAATTGCTGATCCATGATATTATGAGTTTTAAAGTTAATATTTTGTCGATGTCTAACGCATGGTTATACAACCATATTACAAATATACAAAAAATTCTCAAAAAAGTGCAGTAGCATCAATTTTTTAAGATAAAGACTCTCCGCACAATATACTGAACATTAGAGACCTTCTGCTTCGGATAATATATCGCTCACGTGTGTAGCCTCATACTCTATGGTTGTATGCACAACATCACCATCGGCATCGATAAGATAGGTACGCGGAACATACATCGTAGCGTAGAGGTTATATATCTCACGTTCAAGGTCGGCAATGACATCGAAGTCGTAGCCATTATCGTTCATATATGCAGCCACCACATCGTCCCTACCATCGCGCGCAACCAATAGCACATACACGCCCAACTCATCAAACTCCGCCTTAGCCGCCTGCATATCGTCCAAGAGCCTCTTGCAGTCGGGACAAGTATGCGAAAAGAGGACAAGGAGCACCTCATCGCCCTGCATTGCCGATAGCGTCACACTCCTATCGTCAAGGGTCGTAGCCGTAAAGTCAGGGGCTTTATCACCCTCGACGACTTTTGAAGATGCCTCGTATGTAGGCAACTCCTCGTTAATCACGCCACAGGCAACAGCATAAAGTAGCGCAGGGAATAAAACAAGACCAAACACTCTAACTACGTCTCTCATAGTATCAGCATACAAAATTATTATGTCTACAAAGATAGAATATTTCAGCGTAAAGCACAAAAAAAAGAGGCTGCAAAAATGCAACCTCTCATATTGATTCTGTCATCTACTACCAACCATAGTAGTCTGAACCACCATAGTAATCAGAGCCATAGGAGTCACCATACATAGTATCATACTTATCCATAACGCGGTCCACCTTAAGCTGGTCAGCAGCGTCAAGCTCTGCATAATACTTCAAAAAGTCTGCTGTAAGGTCAACCACAGCCTCTGCATCACCCTCATCATATGCCTCCTGAATCTGCTCGCAATACCACTCTGCACAATCCTCAGGTGAAGAGAATGTCTCATGCCACCACTGGCAAGATACCATAACAGCACATACTGCCAAAATTGCCAAAATCTTCTTCATAATAATGATATTTTATAGGTTAGTAAATTTTCATCTTTCACAAAGATAGTAATTATATTTTAACTACAAGCAATTTTCCACAACTAATTTACAAAATATGCAAATATTTCGGAATTATATAATATAGGTTTAAAACTACTCGTTCCGAAGGAGCGCCGCAACTGTAGGAATCTCAAACAATTAGTAATGAACGATGTTATGCGCGTCATTGCGAGAGCCTTTAGGCTCGTGGCAATCTCCTCGAAGCCGACCATAGACAACGTTGATAGTGTATTGCCAGTGAGGAGATTCTTCACTTCGTTCAGAATGACGTTGTTGTGTACGTCATTGCGAGGAGGGCATCGCCCGACGTGGCAATCTCCTCGAAGCCGACAAGCGACTACGTTGATAGTGTATTGTCATTGAGGAGATTCTTGAGTTCCTCGACCTTGCTCCGCCTCGGCATAACAAGTGAACTTGTTCTGCACTAGGCTTAATCGCAACGTTCACTTCGTTCAGAATGACGTTGTTGTGTACGTCATTGCGAGGAGGGCTATGCCCGACGTGGCAATCTCCTCGAAGCCGACCATAGACAACGTTGATGGTGTATTGCCAGTGAGGAGATTCTTCACTACGTTCAGAATGACATTCATAATATCATTACTAATTGCTAATTACTCATTACTAATTAGTTAAGGAGATTCCCACGTCGCTGCGTTCCTCGTAATGAGCGCTTTAAAAACTTCTAAAGTCGCTTTACGCCTACCACACATTTCATAATGTATACAAAAAAAGGGGGAGATAATCCCCCCCTCTATACATGATAGATTAGATTTTAGAACTCTGCGTTCTCCAAAGCCCAAGCCATTGCTGCTGCACCAGCCTCAGTAGCCTCAGCCTCATCAAGACCCTTTACATACTCCTCAAAGTCAGCTGTAAGCTCAGCTACTCTCTCAGTATCA
>JAZRAW010000013.1:0-12150 GCA_045634765.1 Alistipes sp. | reverse complement strand
CCTGCTATGCCCACGCGCACGCCTTCAGCAGCGAGTCTCTCGACAACGGCACGACCGATGCCCGATGTCGCACCTATAATTATAACACTTCGTAGCGGATACTTCATAGCAATTAGTAGTTAGTAATTAGTAATTAGTAATAGCGTTGACAATGTTGACACTATATGCTGTCATTCTGAACACTCACTATGTCATTCTGAACGCCCACTATGTCATTCTGAACGTAGTGAAGAATCTCTCGGAGAGTGCTGACGTTCGATTGCTGTGCTATCCCGTAGATCCTTCGCTGCGCTCAGGATGACAAAGTACAGCGAGGAGCGAGGTCTCGGACAATGACGCACACAACAGCGTCATTGCGAGGAGCGAAGCGACGTGGGAATCTCATTCGCTCGGTATGTCATGCTGAGCAGCGCGAAGCATCTCCTCGAAGCCGACAAGCGACAACGTTGATAGTGTATTGTCACTGAGGAGATTCTTGAGTTCCTCGACCTTGCTCCGCCTCGGCATAACAAGTGAACTTGTTCTGCACTCGGCTTAATCGCAACGTTCACTTCGTTCAGAATGACATTCATAATATCATTACTAATTCCTAATTCCTCACTCCTCATTAAAAAATTAGGGCTGCCCGCGAAAGACAGCCCTGTGTGATCTCCGTTTCAGAGGTAGATTATGCCTCAGGAGCAATAGCCTCAGAAGGACAAACGCCTGCGCAAGTACCGCAGTCGATGCACTTTGATGAGTCGATTACATAGATGTCACCTGCTGAAATTGCCTCAACGGGGCACTCGCCGATACATGTACCACATGCAACGCAAGAATCTGAAATTTTGTAAGCCATATTACTTAGGTTTTTTAATGAGTGTTTCAATAATTGTGCACTATTTAGTGCAAAGATACAAATTATTTTATAAAATCAAAGCCTGTGTAAGGAATTAATGCGTCGGGGATGCGAATTCCCTCCTCAGTTTGGTTGTTCTCGAGCAATGCCGCAACGATGCGTGGCAGTGCCAAAGATGAGCCATTGAGGGTGTGGCAGAGCTGATTCTTGCGGTTCTCATCGCGGTAGCGGAGCTTGAGGCGGTTCGACTGGAACGACTCGAAGTTTGATACCGACGACACCTCCAACCAGCGCTGCTGTGCCTCAGAGTATACCTCGAAGTCGTAGGTCAATGCCGAGGTGAACGACATGTCGCCACCACAGAGGCGCAAGATGCGGTAGGGAAGACCCAACGATGCCACGATAGACTCCACGTGTGCAACCATAGCGTCGAGTGCCTCGTATGAGTTGTCGGGGTGTGCCACCTGCACAATCTCCACCTTGTCGAACTGGTGCAAGCGGTTGAGGCCGCGCACATCCTTGCCATAAGAGCCCGCCTCGCGACGGAAGCAGGGGGTGTAGGCCGTCATCTTCACGGGCAGCTCCTTCTCGTCGAGGATTACATCGCGGAAGATGTTCGTTACGGGAACCTCGGCTGTGGGCACGAGGTAGAAGCCGTCGGCTGTGGCGTGGTACATCTGACCCTCCTTATCGGGTAGCTGACCTGTGCCGAAGCCCGAAGCCTCGTTCACCATGATTGGGGGCTCAACCTCCTGATAGCCAGCGGCGGTGTTGCAGTCGAGGAAGTAGTTTATCAGCGCGCGCTGGAGGCGTGCACCCTTACCCTTATATACGGGGAAGCCTGCGCCTGTGAGCTTCACGCCGAGGTCGAAGTCGATGATGTCGTACTTCTTTGCCAACTCCCAGTGGGGGAGTGCCTCGCCCGAGATTTTGCTCTCGCGCTCCACGAGTTTTACTACGACGTTGTCCTCAGCTGTGCGACCCTCGGGAACGATGTCTGACGGCATGTTTGGCAGTAGGACAATCTCGTTTTGAAGCTCCTCGGCGGCACGGTCGGCCTCCTCTTTGAGCTGCTGTGAGCGTGTCTTGAGTCCCGCCACCTCAGCCTTCTTAGCCTCGGCAGCGTCGCGCTCACCCTTAGCCATGAGTGCGCCAATCTGCTTTGCTGCGGCATTCTGCGCTGCGAGGCAGTTGTCCAACTCCACCTGTAGGGCCTTACGCTTGTCGTCGAGGGTCTCGATGCGTGCGATGATGGGTGCAGCGTCTACGCCCTTCTTTGCGAGGCGGCGAATAGCCTCCTCTTTATTCTCTCTTAGTTGCTTGAGTGTAAGCATATAGGAATGTTCTGTAAGTTAGTTTTTTCTCTTTCAAATGACAAAGATACAACTTTATTAATAATGTTGTACCGCGCGAGGGCAAAAAAGTTTTTCGCCACGCCGCTAAAAGGGAGTCTCATCGTCCCATGCCGCCATGCTTTGCTGGGGCTTCACCTCGGGGAACATGTCGCCTATGCGCTGCCATAGCGGAATATGCTCCGTAGTCTCGGGTTTTTCTTCGAGACCTTGAGACCCTGAGGCCAAAGGGACCAAAGGGAGGGCGCTATCAGCATTGATAGCGACTTCGCTCGGTCTCTCGGTCTCTGGTTTAGATTCCCACGTCGCTTCGCTCCTCGGAATGACGTCGTTATGTGTGTCATTACTAATTACTAATTCCTCATTACTAATTGATTTATCACGCTTAATAACACACCCCCCACCCCCTGTTATTGCGTTATTTCGTGATTTTGTTATTTCTGGCAGTTGCACCATGCGCCCATCGACAACAAGACTACCTTTACCTATCAGTCGCTGCACTTGCATAGCCGCAGCGTTTTGTTTAATACCTTGTGTCTCAGCGAGTTTGCGTATAAGTGTAATGCGCTCTATCGCTCCGCCATACTCATCCTCAAGCAGCGCTATGGCGGGGTGGCGCTCACTCGTTGCACCCTCCATGGGTAGGGGACACACCTCGGGGATGCCCTCCTCGTTGATGCTAAAGGCGAAGCGCTCGAAGGGCTCGTTACGGCAGAACTGAGGCTCTACGACCGAGGTCTCGCCCACGCGGTGCACGAAGAGTACTGTCTCGGCCTTACGCTGCAGCGACGAGCCGAGGTGGCCGCGTGCTTTGTCGCTACCAGGATTGGTATGTAGCACACATAATATATGTGTCTCTGCAAGTGTGCTAAGTGCCATTAGTTCAGTGACTAAGGCATCGCTCTCCTCGAGGTCGTTGGTATTACGCTGTAGGTCAGCAATACCATCTATAACTACGAGGTCGTAGTGCATAAGGCGCATAGCGTCATACATACGTTGCTTACGCTCATGCGGTGCTAACTCTCTCAGTGCGAGGGTCGTAAGGCGTGGCTCGGAGATTAAGCCACCCAATTTCGCCCCCGTCATCTCGCTTATGCGGTCGATGACCTTGCGGACGTGCATCTCGCCCTGCTCGGTATCTATCCATAACACATCCAAATTGTGGTTCTTGTCCACTATTTGGAAGTTGTTTAGTTTGTTGTAGGGTATCGCCATGGCTGAGGCTACAAGTCCTGAAGTAAGAAATGTCTTACGCGACTTTGCCTCGCCACATATGGCAGATATGTTACCTACGGAGCATATACAACTACCATTTATACTTACTAATGGTAGTACCTCGGGTAGCTCCTTGGACATATCGACGATGTATGGCTCTACGCGCTCCTTCGCTAAGTCATACTCCATCCTTTTGAGCTGCTTGTCGATGTCGCTCTGTGTTAAAGGGTTTAACACTTGTGCTGAGGGCGTACTTGCCCCAACTGCACTTGTTTGTTGGTTACTCATAGTAGTAGGGTTTTATTATACGGTATGTTAGTGGGTTTAGGGAAGTTAGTGAGTTTAAGGAATTTAGTGACTTAGTGAGTTTAAGGAATTTAGGGAATTTAGGGAGTCGTCCTTAACCTCCTTAACTTCCTTAATTTCCCTAATCTCCTTAATCTCTCTAACCTCCTTAAATTCTCTTCTCTTATTCCCGCTGCAAATATACAACAATTGAACACCCTTTGTCAAGACCCAAAGTGCATTTTCTTTTCTAAAAATTTTAGAAGCCACGTGGAGTGTAGTCTCTCTCTCTTTGGGAGCCCAACGCGCAGTCGCGGACAAAATCACGAAATCACGCAATCACGCAATCACAGGGGGTGGGGGGGTGCGTTATTAAGCGTGATAAATCAATTAGCAATGAGTAATTAGTAATGATATTATGAATGTCATTCTGAACGTAGTGAACGTTGCGATTAAGCCGAGTGCAGAACAAGTTCACTTGTTATGCCGAGGCGGAGCAAGGTCGAGGAACTCAAGAATCTCCTCAATGACAATACACCATGAACGTCATTCCGAGGAGCGTAGCGACGTGGGAATCTCCTCAGTGACAATACGCTATCAACGATGTCTATGGTCGGCTTTGAGGAGATTGCCACGTCGGGCGATGCCCCTCCTCGCAATGACGGAGTATAGTATCACCCTCGCAATGACGTTGATAATATAACCGTCATTGCTAATTACTAATTACTAATTGCTAATTAGTAATAATATTATTCCTCGCATACGCGTTTTTTTTATATCTTTGTGCGATTATATACCTACATAGACGATGACAACAAAAAAGAGATATATCGAGCTGCTTTCCCCCGCGCGAAACTACGATGCTGCAATTGCCGCAATAGACTGCGGTGCCGATGCCCTATACATCGGTGCCGAGAGCTTCGGTGCCCGTCGTGGCGCTACGAACACTACCGACGACATCGCCCGCGTGGTGGACTATGCCCATCTCTTTGGCGTTAAGGTCTTCGTGACGCTCAACACCATCCTCTACGAGCGCGAGCTCAAGGAGGCAGAGGCCCTCGCACGCCGACTCATAGCCATAGGCGTAGATGCCCTTATCGTGCAAGACATGGCTTACCGCGAGATGAACCTCCCCGTGGAGTTACACGCCTCGACACAGGTCTGCAACATGACCCCCGAGGGGGCAAAATTCTTGGAGGATAGCGGCTTCTCGAGAGTTATCCTTGAGCGTGCCTTGTCGCTCGATGAGATTAAGGCCATCCGCGCGGCTACGGATGTAGACCTCGAGTGCTTCATCCATGGCGCTATATGCGTGGGACATAGTGGTCGCTGCTACCTGTCGCGTTCGCAGTCCTCGCGCTCGGGCAACCGTGGCGAGTGCTCGCAGCCCTGCCGCCTTACCTACGACTTAGTTACGGAGCGCGGCGAGAAGCTCATCAGCGGGAAACATCTGCTCTCGGTCAAGGATTTCGACCTCTCGGAGCGCATCGGTGACCTCATAGATGCGGGCGTTGTATCGTTCAAGATTGAGGGCCGCCTCAAGGACGATAACTACATCAAAAATGTGGTGAGCTACTACCGCCGTAAGATAGACGAGGCCATTGCTTCGCGTGCGGAGTGTGTGCGTGCCTCGGTAGGTCGCTCGGAGATAGAGTTCGACCCCGACCCCAAGAAGAGTTTTACGCGCGACGGTGGCGAGTATATGTTCGCGGGAAAGAGGGCGGGTGTCGCCTCGTTCCTCACACCCAAGGCTGTGGGCGAGTATGTAGGCTGCGTGGCTACAACCTCTAAGCGCGACTTCCGCATCGTTGGCAAGGTGAGCCTCAGCGCTGGCGACGGCATCTGCGTCATCACGCCCGAGGGCATCGTGGGCACGAATGTCAACCGTGTGGAGGGCAACACCATAGAGCCCAACCGCATGGAGGGCATCAAGGCGGGCATGGAGGTATACCGCAACTACGACCACCGCTTCACACAGGCCGTTGAGCGCAGCCGCACACGTCGTGCCGTTGATGCAAAGTGTAGCCTTATGCTATTCGCAGAGGGTATAAGCGCAGCCTATACCGATGAGGAGGGTTTCAGCGTGAGTGTAGAGCGCAGCGTGGCGTTGGAGGGGTCAAAGAGTGCGGAGAAGATGCGTGCTGTGGCAGAGGAGCAGATGGCCAAGAGTGGCGACAGCATCTTCCGCGTTGTGAGTGTCGATGTCAAGGGTGCAGAGTGGTTTGCTACGGCAAAGATGTTGGCAGAGCTTCGCCGCGAGGCACTCTCTATGTTGGCTGCCAAGCGCATGACACGCACCATGGGGCACGATATACGCACCGATAGTGGCGAGGCACGCTTCCCTGTGCAGAGGCTCGGGGCGGAGTACAATGTCGTAAACTCGCTCTCGCGCCGCTTCTACCTTAAGCATGGCGTGGAGCATATTGTCGACGGCCTCGACCTATGGGCTACGACGCTCGGTGAGCGCGTGATGGAGTCGAGCTACTGCATACGCCGCGAGATTGGCGAGTGTCTCAAAAAGGGCACGAAGCTCCGCGAGAGGCTCTACATCGAGCATGGTCGCCACCGCTACCGCCTCGACTTCGACTGCGCAAAGTGCCGCATGTCGCTCATCGACTGTACCAACAACGAAATAAAACGATAGACACGACTACTACTACTACTATGTATAAGCAACTTACACCTAATATACCCGATTATGAGCTTCTCGACACTGGCGAGGGCGAGAAGCTGGAGCGCTTTGGCCGTTATGTAGTGCGCCGCCCCGAGCCTCAGGCTATATGGCGCAAGAGCCTCCCCACAAGCGAGTGGCTCAAGGCCGATGCCTCATTCCTCCGCGATACGAAGAGCGAGGAGCGTGGCGAGTGGAGACTTAAGCCCGAGATGCCCTCACGCTGGATGGTGCGATTCAATTACAAGGATATGCATCTCGCTATGCGTTTGGCGCTGACATCGTTTAAGCATGTCGGCATCTTCCCCGAGCAGGCAGCCAACTGGGAGTTTATCTACGACACCATCAAGGAGTTGGAGGGTAAGGTCTCTACCGACCGCCCCAAAGTATTAAACCTCTTTGCCTATACGGGTGGTGCTACGCTTGCTGCGCGCGCTGCGGGAGCCGATGTCACGCATGTCGACTCCGTTAAGCAGGTCGTTACATGGTCGCGCGAGAATATGGAGTCGTCGGGCCTGGATGGCGTGCGCTGGATTGTTGAGGACGCGACAAAATTCGTGGAGCGCGAGGTGCGTCGTGGCAATAAGTACCATGGCATCATCCTCGACCCTCCCGCCTATGGTCGCGGTGCTAATGGCGAGAAGTGGGTCTTGGAGAGCGACATCTGCCATATGTTGGAGTCGTGCGCACAGCTCTTGGAGGGTGAGAACGCCTTCCTTGTACTCAATTTGTACTCCATGGGCTTGTCTTCGATGCTTGCCCGCACGGCAGTGCATCAAGCCTTTGGCACGCCTAAGATGGAGCAGATGGGCGAACTCTACTTCGAGGATGGCTCAAAGAAGCAGATACCCTTCGGCACCTACTATCGCTTTAGGAGGTAGCGGAGTATGAGGGAGTTGCTACAGATAGCGTGGTCCTTTTTGAAGATTGGCGCCTTCACCTTTGGTGGCGGCTACGCCATGATTCCGCTTATCCAGCACGAGGTAATCAACAAGCGTAGGTGGCTCTCGGAGCGCGAGTTCTCAGATTTATTGACCCTTGCTCAGGCTGCCCCAGGGCCCATATCGCTCAACACGGCGGTATTCGTGGGGTACAAGCAGCGCAAATACCTCGGCTCGTTGGCTGCGATACTCGGTGTTGTGCTGCCCTCGTTCGTGATAATATTGGTTGTCGCGATGTTCTTTGCCAATGTGCGCCATAACCACTGGGTCGATGCTGCATTCAAGGGTATGCGCCCCGCCGTTGTCGCACTCATCATCGCCCCCATCGTGGGTCTCACGCGCGGCATGCGCTGGTGGATGATAGCCATGGCATTGGCTACGGCAGTCGTGGTGTGGCACTTCGGCATCTCGCCGATATGGTTCTTAATAGGTGGCGCAGTGGTGGGGCTACTCCTCGCTGCACATAATGGAAGGAGAGTCAATCTATGATGGGCGTGCTGCTAAGACTCTTTGTGAGTTACCTCAAGATTGGTTTCTTCGGCTTTGGTGGCGGCTATGCTATGCTCTCGCTCATACACAGTGAGGTTGTCGAGCGCAACGGCTGGCTCACGAATGCCGAGTTCGCAGATATAGTCGCGGTGTCGCAGATGACCCCAGGACCTATCGCCATCAACTCCGCAACATACATAGGCTACGAGGTTGCGGGTGTGTGGGGCTCTATCGTGGCTACGGTTGCGGTGTGCCTCCCCGCGCTTACGATTATGATGCTCCTCACGCGCTTCTTTCTGCGCTTGCACGACAACCGCTATGTCAAGGGCGTTGTGGGTGGCATGAAGCCCGTCGTCGTGGGCATGATAATGTCGGCGGCGCTGCTTCTCATCTTCCCCCACTCGGCCGATGGCCGCAGCTTTATCGACGGCTGGAGCTGGGTGATATTCGCCGTGGTGCTCATCGCCTCGGCACGCAAGGTTAACCCCATACTGCTCATCGTTATGTCGGGCGTTGCGGGTGTTTTAATTTACGGAATACAATAAACTATGAGTCAAGATAATACCATACTTGAGGGCTTGAGCGCCGTGCAGCGCGAGGCCGTTGTCAACTACGATGGCCCCACACTCATCATCGCGGGTGCTGGCTCGGGCAAGACGCGCGTATTGACCACGCGTATCGCCTATATGTTGGCGCAGGGTGTCGACCCCTCCTCTATCCTTGCCCTTACCTTTACGAATAAGGCTGCTCGCGAGATGCGCGAGCGTATCGAGAAGCTTGTCGGTCCCAAGGCGCGCTTCATACGCATGGGCACCTTCCACTCGGTTTTTGCCCGCCTGTTGAGAGAGAATGCCGAGCGCATAGGCTACACGCCGAGCTACACCATCTACGAGCCCAGCGATGTTAAGAACCTCATCAAGGCCATCATCAAGGATAAGAACCTCAACGAGGAGCGCTACAAACCACAGAACGTTGCAGCGCGTATCTCTATGGCTAAAAACTGCCTCATCACGCCTGGTGCCTACATCGCCAATGCCACCATCGTGGGTGAGGACCGCGAGGCTAAGATGCCCGAGATTGGCGACATATACAACGAGTACTGCATACGCTGCAAGCGCAATGGCGCTATGGATTTCGATGACCTACTCCTGCAGACCAACATCCTTTTGCGCGATGCCCCCGAGGTGCTGGAGCAGTATCAAAATCAGTTCAAGTATCTCTTGGTCGATGAGTATCAGGATACCAACATGGCGCAGTATATCATCGTGCGCCGCTTGGCACTGAAGCACTCCAATGTCTGCGTCGTGGGTGACGATGCCCAGAGCATCTACGCCTTCCGTGGCGCAAAGATTGAGAACATCCTCTCGTTCCAGAGGGACTACCCCTCGGCTAAGGTCTACAAACTCGAGCAGAACTACCGCTCTACGCAGACAATCGTCGAGGCTGCCAACTCGCTCATCAAGAACAACTCGCGCCGCCTGGATAAGAAGTGCTTCTCGGCAGCGGCTATGGGTGACAAAATATCCCTTGTCCGCGTGCTGGAGGATAGCTACGAGCCCGTTGAGGTGGCTATGGACATCAAGAATAAGGCCCGCGAGGGAGCCCAGTGGAGCGACTTCGCAATCCTCTACCGCACCAACAAGCAGCACGGTCTCTTCGAGTCGGCACTTGCACGCAGGGGCATCCCCTATCGTGTCTATAAGGGCATGTCGCTCTTGGAGCATAAGGATGTACGCAACCTCATCGCCTACTTCAGCGTCATCCTCAACCCCAACGACGACGAGTCCTTCAAGCGCATTGTTAACTATCCCGCGCGTGGCATCGGTGACACCACCATCGCCCGCATCGCCGACATCGCAGCGCAGAGGGGTACATCTATGTGGCATGCCGTACACGAACTTGTATCATCGACTGCGCCCGTTGACCAAGTGGAGAGGGTCGTAGTGCGCAAGGTGGGAGACTTTGTGCGCCTTATTAAGGAGCTTGCGGCACTACGCACAGAGATGGGTGTCTGCGACTTCGCGAAGGAGGTTATGACACGCTCAGGCATACTCCACGCCCTCGAGGCGGAGAAGAAGCCCGAGAACGACACAGCAAAGGACTACCTCGACCAGCTCTTGGCTATGATGAGCTCGTATGAGGATGAGTGCAACCGCGAGATGGAGGATGGTCTTCGTGAGACAGATTATACACCCTCGGTGGATGAGTGGATGCAGAACATGATGCTGCAAAACGACCAAGATACCGAGGATGATGGCAACAAGGTTACGCTTATGACCGTGCACTCGGCAAAGGGCCTTGAGTACGACTATGTATATATCGTGGGCATGGAGGAGGGATTGTTCCCCATGAGCCGCTCTGCGGAGTCGCTTGCCGACTTGGAGGAGGAGCGCCGATTGATGTATGTCGCCATCACGCGCGCCAAGAAGGGTCTTATGCTCACCTACTCGGAGATGCGCCGCGTGTGGGGGAAGACCGAGAACACCTCGCCCAGCCGCTTCCTCAAGGAGATAGATGCCGACTACCTCGACGCCAACTTCAACATCGAGGAGCTATCGGGTCGTAACCGCTGGGAGCGTGCCCTTGGTGATGATGACGATGCCCGCCCAAGGTTCGAGTCGCTCAAGAGCCGCTATGGCAGTGGCAATGCTCGCTCTGGTGGCGGCAACGCCCGCCCTCGTCCCGAGGTTATCAGCACACCGCCCCCTGTGGACCCTGCGCGCGCAGGTATGCGCTCGGTGGGTGTGCACCGCGATGGCGAGGCTACGCCCCTTGGCGACTGCGCCTATAAGGTTGGTGAGCGCGTGTCGCACCCCAAGTTTGGTGCTGGTAGGGTGGAGCGTGTAGACCCCCTCGCTACCGACCACAAGGTAACTATCATCTTCGACACCTACGGCACAAAGACGCTCCTTGCCAACTTTGCGAAACTGACTAAATTGTAGACTATGCGCGAAGTGATGCTCTCGGTCATTATGACCACCTATAACCACGAACGCTACATCGCCACGGCGATAGAGAGTGTATTGCGTCAGCAGACCAACTTCCCAATAGAGATTGTTATTGGCGAGGATTGCAGCACCGACCGCACGCTAAACATAGTCCTCGACTACCAGAGGCAGTACCCCGAGGCGATATGTGTTGTACGCTCGGAGAGCAACGTGGGCTGGAGGGCAAACTACCGCCGCACCATCGCCGCAGCGCGTGGCCGTTACATAGCACTACTGGATGGCGACGACTACTTCACCCACCGCAAGAAGTTGCAGATGCAGGTCGACCTCCTTGAGGCTAACCCCGATGTCGGAATGTGCTACGGCCGCTCGGAGCGCGTAGATGAGAATGGCACAACTACGATATACCCCGAGGGTGAGTGCGCCACAACCTTTGAGGCTATGCTTAGGCGCAACCCCGCGGAGAACTGCACCGTCGTAGCCCGCCGAGAGTTGGTGGAGCGCTACTATGCCGAGATACGCCCCGAGGAGCACCCCGAGTGGCTCACGGACGACCTACCCATGTGGCTATGGTTTGCCGCCAACAGCCGCTATATGGCTATCGACTGCCCCATGTCGGTGCACCGTGTGCTCACCTATAGCGTCAGCCACAACCCCGACTACCGCCGTAAAATAGAGTTCGTGGACTCGCTCTACGATATCAGCCTATGGTACGACGAGCGATATAACGACTCGAAACTTCGCCACGAACTGCTCACCACGAAGCATAATACTGCGCTATGGGTGTTGTCCTACAACGGTGGCGTTGGCGAGTACCTCAAGCGCTGGCGTAGGGATGTAAGGGAGTATAAAACATTGAGAACTAATATTGCCTCATACGGCCTCTTCGCCAAGAAGGTGTTGTGGCGTATGTGGCACAAATCAAAGCGATAAGGATGACAACAAAGGAGCGATATAGAGGTGTTGTGGAGTACTTCTCCGCGGCCATGCCCACGGCAGAGAGCGAACTCGACTTTCGTAACCCCTTCGAGTTGTTGGTTGCCGTTGTACTCTCGGCGCAGTGCACCGATAAGCGCGTGAACCTCACCACGCCCGCACTCTTCGAGGCATACCCCAATGCCGAGGCTATGTCGAAGGCCTCGGTGGAGGAGATTTACGACTACATTAAGAGCATCTCCTACCCGAACAACAAGGCGAAGCACCTTGCCGCCCTCTCGCGTCAGATAGTGGAGAGGTTTGGTGGCGAAGTGCCCACCGACCCCGATGACCTGCAGTCGTTGCAGGGTGTGGGACGCAAGACCGCAAATGTTGTGGGCGCTGTGCTGTGGGGCAGAGAGGTGATGCCCGTAGATACGCACGTCTTTCGTGTCGCAGCACGCATAGGCCTCAGCCGCAATGCTAAGACACCCCT
>JAZRAW010000012.1:0-3005 GCA_045634765.1 Alistipes sp. | reverse complement strand
CGGCCGTGAGTCAGAGAGCAAGCGACTCGGTGTAAAGCTTTTCGGTGGTCAGTTCGCTAAGGCGGGTAACATTATCGTTCGTCAGCGCGGTACAGTACACAACCCAGGTGAGAACGTGGGTATGGGTAAGGATCACACACTTTTTGCATTGGTTGACGGTACAGTTGGCTTCTGCAAGAAGGCATCTGGTAAGTCATACGTTAGCGTTACTCCTATTTCTGAGTAAGCTTGTTGATGCACTAAGGAAAAAAGGGAACCATGCGGTTCTCTTTTTTTTTGTTTTGGAGTTAGGTGACCGATGAGTCGTGTGGGTTCTTGTGGGTTCTTGTGTGGCGGTTGCGCGCTCATATTGTACCCTCTCCGCATAAGAACCTATCAGAACCTATGTAACCCGGTCAGCGGCAATGCTCCCCCATTAGATCCCTGTACGCGACAATGATGGCCAATCCCGCATCATTGCGCACCAAAAAAGATGACCGAGGCACGTGTGTACCTCGGTCTTAATTTAATGTGACGCATGAAGCGTCGCATCACGCATTAGCGCACCTGACGGATAATCTCGCCACCGTGCTTGATTGCCTCCTCGTTCTGAGGCAACATCTTCCATGCGCGCTCGGGCAAAGTCTTCTTCAAACCAGCCATTACGTTCTCCATCTTAACAACGGGGCGAACCTTGAGGTATGCACCCAAAATCATTGTGTTGAACAACTTAGCCTGGCCCAAACGTGCGCACTCTGCAGTAGCGTCAATCTGATATACGCTGATGTCTGTACGAGTGGGGTGGCTTGTAATACCGTTTGTGTCGTAGATAAGAACGCCACCGGGCTTAACCTGGCTCTCGAACTTATCCATAGACTGCTGGTTCAAAACCACTACGCAATCGAACTCATGAGCGATGGGCGATGAAATAGCCTTATCCGAGAGGATAACGGTTACGTTAGCGGTACCACCACGCATCTCAGGACCGTATGAAGGCATCCATGTTACCTCCATGTCCTGCATAATTCCAGAGTAAGCCAAAATCTTACCCATAGTGAGGACACCCTGTCCTCCGAAACCTGCAATGATTATTGTCTCTTTCATAACTGCTTACTCTTTAGTTGTATCCTTCAAGTCTCCGGGCTCGTAGAATGGCAACATGTTCTTCTCAAGCCACTCGTTTGATGCAACAGGTGATAGCTTCCAACCGCTGTTGCATGTAGCAACGATCTCTACAAGGCTGAAGCCCTTACCTGCCATAGCATTCTCGAATGCGTGACGGATAGCCTTCTTTGCCTTACGAACGTTTGCAGGAGTGTGAACAGTCTGACGTGTTACATAGCATACGCCATCGAGGTGTGCCAACATCTGAGCAATCTTGTAGGGGTAGCCATTGAGCTTAGGATCACGACCGTAAGGAGTAGTAGCGGTCTTCATACCCAAGAGGGTAGTAGGAGCCATCTGTCCACCGGTCATACCGTAGATTGCGTTGTTGATGTAGATAGCAACGATGTTCTCGCCACGAGCAGCTGCGTGAATAGTCTCGCCAGTACCGATAGCTGACATATCACCATCACCCTGGTATGTGAATACCATCTTGTCGGGGTTAACGCGCTTGATAGCAGTAGCTACCGCACAAGCACGACCGTGAGCAGCCTGTGCCCAATCGATGTCAATATAGTTGTATGCGAATACTGAGCAACCCACAGGCGATACGCCGATAGTGTCGTGCTCCAAGCCCATCTCCTCGATAACCTCAGCAACGAGCTTGTGAACAGTACCGTGGCTACAGCCGGGGCAGTAGTGCATTACGTTAGGCAAGATAAGCTTAGACTTGCCAAATACCAAATTCTCCTTTTTGATTTCAACCTCTGCCATAGTCTTATCGGTTTATAAGTTTCTCTTTAACTGCTTTAAGTACCTCATCTGGTGAGAACAACATACCACCCATACGGCCGTAGTGCTCAACAGGAGCCTTACCATTTACTGCAAGGCGCACATCCTCAACCATCTGACCTGCGTTAAGCTCAGCTGCAAGGAAGCCCTTTACGCCGCGCTCAGCAAGTGCTGCGATAGCCTTTGTGGGGAATGGGTACAATGTGATAGGACGCAACAAACCGAGCTTGATGCCCTCAGCACGTGCCATCTCTACAGTAGCAGAGCAGATACGTGATGAAGAACCGAAGGCTACGATAACGTAGTCAGCGTCGTCGCACTGAATAGCCTCGTAACGAACCTCGTTCTCGCAGATTGTTGCGTACTTAGCCTGAAGACGCTGGTTGTTAACCTCCATAACCTCAGACTTAAGCTCGAGTGATGTGATAACGTTGCGCTCGCGGTCATCAGTCTTGCCGATCAATGCCCAGCTCTTGCACTCTGCAGCGATCTCCTCCTTAGTCTTGCGAGGACGCTGGGGTGCGAGAACAACCTTCTCCATCATCTGACCGATACAACCATCAGCCAATATCATAGCAGGGTTACGATACTTGAACGCAAGGTCGAAAGCGTCAGCTACGAAATCGTGCATCTCCTGAACTGAGTTAGGAGCAAGTACGATAAGGTGGAAGTCGCCGTGTGCACCACCCTTACAAGCCTGGAAGTAGTCAGACTGTGAAGGCTGGATAGTACCAAGACCTGGACCACCACGCTGGCAGTTAACGATAACGCAAGGAAGCTCAGCACCTGCAAGGTAGCTCAAGCCCTCAGACATAAGGCTGACACCAGGTGATGATGAAGATGTCATCACGCGCTTACCTGTAGATGCGCCGCCATATACCATGTTGATTGAAGATACCTCAGACTCTGCCTGAAGAACAACCATACCGGTAGTCTCCCAAGGCTTCTCCTCCATGAGGGTCTCCATAACCTCCGACTGGGGAGTGATGGGGTAGCCAAAATAGCCGTCGCAACCGTAGCGAATTGCTGCATGAGCAATCACCTCGTTGCCCTTCATAAGTTTTACCTCTTTCTCTGCCATAGTTTACTCGAATTTTTGGCGATACACCGTTAGACAACTATCCGGACAG
>JAZRAW010000011.1:0-2974 GCA_045634765.1 Alistipes sp. | reverse complement strand
ATGCGTAAGATGGTTGAGCCACACCCACAGGTTATCGAGAAGGCTAAGCGCGCCATGATTGAGGCGGGTGTTAAGCCCCTTGTTAAGCCCATCCGTGGTGGTACCGATGGTTCACGCCTATCGTTCATGGGTCTTCCATGCCCCAACATCTTCACTGGTGGCATGAACTTCCATGGTCGCTACGAGTATGCATCGTTGACAACAATGCAGAAGGCGATGAATACTATCATCAACTTGGCTCGCATCTGGACAGAGTAAACATAAATTAGCAATTAGTAATTAGCAATTAGTAAAATGGGTTAGATATATTTGTCAATGTCATTATTACTAATTACTCATTACATATTAGAGTATGAATAACCAATATGGATATATGAGAGTTGCGGCGGCGGTGCCTCGTGTACACATCGCTGATGCGCGACGCAATGCCGAGGGTGCTCTCAAGATTATGCAGGAGGCCTTCGACGAGGGTGTTGAGATCGTGGTAATGCCTGAGCTCTCGCTGGTGGGTTACACCTGTGGCGATATGGTGCTACAGAAGAAACTCCTGAAAGACTCGGAGCGCGCACTTGCATGGCTCATGGAGGAGACTGCCGACATCCCAACAATAGGTATTGTGGGTCTCCCCGTAGTATATGCCGATCGCCTCTACAACTGTGCCGCAGTCTTCGGACAGGGACAGCTTTGGGGTATTGTCCCCAAGTCCTATATTCCCAACTATGGCGAGTTCTCGGAGCTCCGCTGGTGGGTATCGGGCTTCGGCATCCGTGACCGCATGATACGCTTTGCAGGTCAGGAGTGCCCCTTCGGCGCAGACCTCTTGTTCGACATCCACGACGTGGAGTTTGGCGTGGAGATTTGCGAGGATATGTGGGTTCCTGTGCCACCCTCATCAATGCAGGCGGTGCAGGGTGCAAAGCTCTTGTTTAACCTCTCGGCGTCGCCCGAGAGCGTGTGCAAGCACGACTACCTCATATCGCTTATCGCCGAGCAGTCATCACGCACAATGGCGGCATATGTCTACGCCTCGGCGGGTCATGGCGAGTCATCGAGCGACCTTGTCTTTGCGGGTAATGCCGTAATCGCGGAGCTTGGCCGTGTGTTGGGCGTTAGTGAGCGTTTTGTGCGCAACGACCGCATGGCAATTGCCGATATCGACGTGGAGTATATCTCTACACGTCGTACTGCGCGTAACACCTTCTACTACCCTGAGGCTCCCGAGATGCGTGTAGTGGAGATTGATGTAGACGAGATTGTGCGTACCGACCGCGTACGTCGCCATATCGAGCCATTGTACTTCGTGCCCGAGGATGAGGCTGCACGCGCTGTGCACTGCAAGGAGGTATTCGCAATTCAGAGCGCAGGCTTGGCGCAGCGTCTTGAGCATACGAACTGTAAGAATGCCGTTATCGGCATATCTGGTGGTCTCGACTCTACGTTGGCACTGCTTGCTGTGTGCGACACTTTCGATCTCTTGGGTCTCGACCGTAAGGGTATCATTGGTGTCACCATGCCCGGCTTTGGCACCTCGGACCGCACATACCAGAATGCTCTCACTATGGTTCGTGAGTTGGGATGTACGCTTCGCGAAATTTCGATTAAGGAGGCGTGCGAGCAGCACTTCAAGGACCTCGGTCTCGACCCCAATGAGCGTGGCGTAGCATATGAGAACTCTCAGGCACGCGAGCGCACGCAGATACTCATGGACGTAGCGAATATGTGTGGCGGTATGGTTATCGGCACAGGCGACATGAGCGAGTTGGCACTCGGCTGGGCTACATACAACGGTGACCAGATGTCTATGTATGGCATCAACTCATCTGTGCCCAAGACCCTGGTTAGATATATGGTTGAGTGGTACGCAGAGAATCGTGCTGAGGGCGCATTGCGTGAGTCGTTGCACGATGTAGTGGCGACGCCCGTCAGCCCTGAGCTCCTTCCTGCTGATAGCGAGGGTAAGGCACAGCATACTGAGGATATTGTAGGTCCATACGACTTGCACGACTTCTTCCTCTACTGCGCTTTGCGCCGTCGTTATGCTCCTGCCAAGATATTTATGTTGGCGACCATAGCCTTTGAGGATCGCTTTGATAAGCCTACGATTTTGAAGTGGTTGAAGGTCTTCTTCCGTCGCTTCTTCTCGCAGCAGTTCAAGCGTTCGGCAATGCCCGATGGTCCAAAGGTGGGCGCTGTGGGCCTCTCGCCACGCGGTGATTTGCACATGCCATCAGATGCTGAGTCGCGCGCATGGTTGCAAGAGATTGACGACCTTGAGACAACGCTTTAGCAATATTTCTCGCATTAAGGCGTTATCTATAGTGAGGCTTCGGGTGTCGGAGTGGCATCCGAAGCTTCGTTTATTACATAATAGTTGATTTATGAAGAGATTAATAGTTGCAATTGCAGTAGCCCTTGTTGGTATGGTGGTGGCTCCCGAGAGTGTGAGTGCACAGTTTGATATTTCGAAGTTGGGAGGTGTGTTTGGTGGCTCAAGCTCCAAGCCTACAACCTCGCCATATAAGCGACTCGCGGATAATGCTCCGAGCAAGAGTGAGGTGCTTGGTGTATGGCAGTACAGCGATTTCGATTTGGAGTATCTCGGTTCAAACTCCTTGGCCGAGACAGCTATTGGTCAAGTAGAGAGCTATGCCCGTGTTGAGTTGCAGGCTGCAGGAGTCAAGGCTGGTTGCTTCACTATCACACTGCATAACGATGGTAGTGGTAGCTTCAGCTACGAGGACTACATCTATGAGGGAAGCTATACCTATGATGCCTCTAAGGCGCACTTTGTGATGACCACCTCTGCTTACGATGGCACAACGATAACCTTGACGGGCTTCCTAAAGATGAACAAGGGTAAGTTGGTCGTGATGGTCAAGGCGGAGGATGCTATCAAGGCGTTCACTACGATACTCCCTGAGGTGAGTGAGGGTGACGATTCAACTTTTGAGATGATTAATGGCGTGGTACAGAG
>JAZRAW010000010.1:0-11732 GCA_045634765.1 Alistipes sp. | reverse complement strand
ACTTACGGTTACGAACTCTGTAACCTTAAGCACGCTGCGCTCCATCTCCTCGCGCTCGATCTCCTCGTTCATGCGTTCACGAACCTCCTCACGCTTCTCCTTACGATACTTAGCACCCTTAGACTTTGTACCCTTAGCTGTTAGGCGTGCAAGGGTATCCTTAATCTGCTTTGATACCTCCTCATCAGATACCTCCTGGCGTACTACAGGCTTTGGTGCTGGTTTCTGCTTCTTATTCTTCTTTGACTGCTGGTGCGCCTGCTGGTTATTATTCTGGTTGGCATTCTGATTGTTGTTGCCACCCTTCTGGCCACCCTTCTCCTGCTTACCAACACTCTTGCCCTCCTTGGCTACGTTCACCTTCTCCTTCTCGAGACGCTTACGCTTGTGCTTACCTCCAGGCACCATGTTCGACACATCCATAGTGCCGAGAATCTTGGGACCATCGAGCTGCGACACCTGAGGACGGAATACTGAGTCACGCTTAGGCTCCTCTACTGCAGGCTCCTCCTTCACCTCTACGGGTGCAGGTGCGGGCTTAGCAACCTCCTTCTTAGGCTCCTCAACAACGGGTGCTGGCGCGGGCTTAACAACCTCCTTCTTAGGCTTCTCAACAACAGGTGCTGGTGCGGGCTTAGGCTCCTCCTTCACCTCTACGGGTGCGGGTGCCTCCTCCTTCTTGTTGCCACCGAGCTCTATCTTACCCAAAATCTTTGGGCCACGCACCTCGTCCTTAACGCTGATGACGTTGCTCTTAACCACAACCTCCTCCTCTTCGACCTCCTTGGCATTCTGTGAGTTGATGCTCACCGAGCCCTTAGACTGTATGCGCTCACGCACGGCATTACGCTCGTTACCCGACTGGCGGTTACGACCAAACTCCTTCTCGAGTACCGCATATACCTCTGCAGATACGGGTGATGAGGGCGAGCAATCGCTCTGCAGGCCCTTGCGTTGGAGATAGTCAGCAAGCGTATTAAAGCCCACCTTAAACTCCTTTGCTACCTGTATAAGTCTTACTTTCTTGCTATTATCCATTCAATTCTCCTTTCATTAATCGTTATCTACTCTACTCGAACTCTGCCTTAAGAACAGCTACTACGGCCTCAGCCTGCTCAATCTCAAGGTCTGCACGGTGTGCAATCTCCTCAACAGGAAGCTCCAACACGCTCTTTGCTGTGTCGCAACCAGCATTCTTGAGTGCCTCGATAATCCAGCCCTCAATCTCGTCTGCGAACTCTGTGAGTGCCACATCCTCCTCCTCAATCTCACGATATACGTCAATATCGTAGCCTGTGAGCATCTTCGAGAGACGGATGTTAAGACCACCCTTACCGATAGCCAAAGATACCTCCTCGGGCTTCAAGTATACAGATGCTGTCTTACGCTCTTCGTCGATTGTGATAGTCGAAATCTTTGCGGGGTTCAACGAACGCTGAATCATTAGCGATGTGTTTGCGGTGTAGTTCACAACATCGATGTTCTCGTTGCGCAACTCCTTAACCACGGTGTAGATACGCGAGCCCTTCATGCCGACGCAAGCACCTACAGGGGCGATGCGCTCGTCGTAAGACTCTACGGCTACCTTGGCACGCTCACCAGGGATGCGCGCGATGCGCTTGATGGTGATGAGGCCGTCGTAAATCTCGGGCACCTCCTGCTCGAACAAACGCTCGAGGAACTGATTGTCGGTACGCGAGAGGATGATGCGTGGCTGGTTGTTGTTCATCTCCACAGACTTAACGATAGCCTTGATGGGGTCACCCTTGCGGTAGAAGTCGTTGGGAATCTGCTCGCTCTTGGGCAATACGAGGTCGTTGTCCTCGTCGTCGCGTACGAGCACCTCCTTCTTCCACACCTGGTATACCTCACCTGTGATAATCTCGCCCACCTTCTCCGAGTACTTCTCAAAGAGGGCAGCCTTCTCGAGGTCGAGGATGCGCGATGCGAGGTTCTGGCGGAGTGACAACACTGCACGGCGACCAAACTGTGTCATGTCAATCTGGTCAACATACTCGTCACCCACGTCGTATGATGCGTCGATAGCCTTAACCTCCGAGAGTGCTATCTCGGTGTTCTCATCCTCCAGCATATCATCCTCTACGACTGTGCGGTTGCGCCAAATCTCGAGGTCACCCTTCTCGGGGTTGATGATAACGTCGAAGTTTTCGTCACTCTCAAACTGCTTCTGGAGTGCGTGGCGGAATACATCCTCCAATACACCGATAAGCGTAGAGTTGTCGATGCTCTTGAGCTCCTTGAACTCTGCAAAGTTGCTGATAAGATTAATGTACTTCATTTTTGTTTTTATATTTTGTTTTGATTATTTGTCTTGCTTGTGATGTACTATGAGTTTTGATAGCTAATACACGATTTCACTCACCCAACACGATAAGATTTGTTGTTAGAAGGGTGTCAGATACAACGCTCGGCGAATTTCGAAGCGATGGGCTGTACTAAGGCGTACTGCCCATTGCTGAGATAATTCGTTAGCGGCAGTAGATGATCCCTTATCACAACAAATTACTTGAAGTCGAGGTATTCTTTGACATACTTTATCTCCTCCCACTTGTACTCCTTCGTAACCTCCACGGTCACCTTGCGCTTCTTGCCCTCCACGGCCTGCTTTTCCTCATATGAGAGAATGATGCCCGCCTCGTCGGCGCTGTTAAGCTTTGCAAGGAGTTTGATGCCATCCTTGAGTAGCACCTCTACAGATGAGCCGATAATCTTGTTGTACTGGCGTAGGAGCTTGAGCTCTGTGCCGATGCCCGCCGATGCCACCATAAGCGAGTAGTCCTCAACCTCGCGGTCGAGTTCCGCCTCGATGGCGCGGTTTAGTGCTGCGCAATCTTCGAGTTTTACGGCAGTATCGCTGTCGATGAGGAGTTCTATCTCGCCCATAGGGCTGATTTTGCACTCTACAACATAGATATCGCTACCCTCAAGGTGGCGCTCAGCAATCTCCGTAACTAACTTAACATCAATCATTTTTATACTATTTTACTACGTTATTATCGGCTTATGGGCTGATTTGATTATCCACCCAGGTACGAAATAAGGGGACTCCTCGTCCCCTTACACTCGCTCTAATACGCCGCAAATATACGATTTTTTTTTATTTTACACAATATACATAGGTATTTTTTCAAAATAAACGCCTAATTTTCTCAACATTGTAGCAAGGAAAAGGTCACAAAAATTTGCACATATCACTTTAATGGTTAACTTTGTATAAAATTTCAACCTAATAGACCATATAATTCTATGTCAGTAGAAAGCACAGTAAGAGCCGTAACGACTCTACGCCTTACGGAGATGAAGCAGCGCGGCGAGAAGATTGCCATGCTCACATCGTATGATTACTCTATGGCAAAGATTGTCGACAAGGCAGGCATCGATGTCATCCTCGTCGGCGACTCAGCAGCAAATGTGATGGCTGGTTTCGAGACAACCCTCCCCATCACCCTCGATATGATGATATACCACGCCAAGTCGGTGGTGCGTGCCGTGGAGCGCGCATTGGTGGTTGTAGACCTCCCCTTCGGTACATACCAGGGTAACTCGAAGCTCGCCCTCGACTCTGCCGTTCGCATAATGAAAGAGACTGAGGCAGACGCAGTTAAGATGGAGGGTGGCGAAGAGATTTTGGAGTCTGTACAGCGCATAATCTCGGCAGGCATCCCCGTCATGGGACACCTCGGCCTTATGCCACAGTCCATCCACAAGTTCGGCACATACAACGTACGCGCAAAGGATAAGTCGGAGGCAGACAAACTCATCCGCGATGCCAAGTTACTTGAGGAGGCAGGATGCTTCGCAGTGGTTTTGGAGAAGATTCCCGCAGAGCTCGGCAAGCGCGTATCGGAGGAGTTGCACATACCCACTATCGGCATCGGTGCGGGTGGTGCGACAGATGGTCAGGTGCTCGTTGCGCACGACATGCTCGGCATAACACAGGCCTTCTCACCCCGTTTCTTGCGTCGCTATGCCGATGTAGGCACAACGATTTTGGAGGCGGTGGGTCACTATGTTGACGACGTCAAGAGCCGCGACTTCCCCAACGAGAAGGAGCAATACTAAGTAATGAGTAATTAGCAATTAGTAATAAACAATTTAGGGAGTTTAGTGATTCATTTCACTAAGCTCCCTAAACTCTTTATACTCCCTAAATTCACTAACGCGCCACCTTCAGCAACGACGAGTCGCCATAGCTCAAAAAGCGGAAATCATGTTCCAAGGCGTAGTCATAAATCTTATGCCAATCGTCACCAACATATGCACTTACAAGAAGAAGTAACGTTGACTTAGGCTGATGGAAATTGGTGATTATATAGCGCACAATGCGGAAGCGATAACCCAGGGGCGTAATCATAATCTGCGTAGCCGCCTTAAGCTGCTCTAAGCCCCTCTCGCGCATATAGTTTACGAGTGTTGATAGCACCTCTTTGCCCTTAAACTCTGCGGGAATATCGTACAACTCCCACTGCCCTACTACGCGCTCCTCGTGTGCATCGCCCTCACTCTTGATGCGCCATGCAAGTGCCGTCAAAGACTCCAATGTACGCACAGATGTAGTGCCCACAGCAACGATATTCTCGGCACGCGAGAGCAGCGACTCAAGCGTTGATAGCGCGACCGAGAAGTGCTCCGTGTGCATGGGGTGGTCAGCGGCATTTTCATCCTTCACGGGGAGGAATGTACCCGCGCCAACATGCAGCGTAACACCCTCAAAGCCAAAGCCTTTATCGCGCATATCCTCCATCAGTGACTCGGTGAAGTGGAGACCTGCCGTGGGTGCTGCCACCGAGCCCTCATAGCGAGCATAGACAGTCTGATAGCGCGTATTGTCAATCTCCTCGCTCTCGCGGTTAAGATATGGCGGGATGGGTATGCGGCCGAGCTCCTCGAGGAGTTCGCCAAAGGTGCAGTCGGCAGACCAGCGCATACGCACGATATGCTCGCGTGTGCCGCGCTCCACAATCTCGGCACGCAGCGTATGTTGCTCACCTGCGAAGTCGAAGTCGATGCCCACTTCGCCCTCCTTCCACTTCTTGAGGTTACCAACGATACAGCTCCACTCGCTCTCGCCACGCTGCTGGAAGGCGCGCTCATAGTCCGCAGGGTTATGCGGCTCGAGGCAGAAGACCTCGATGCGCGCACCCGACGCCTTATGCATCACGATGCGTGCACGCACCACACGCGTATTATTAAACACGAGCATAGCACCCTCGGGCAAGTAGTCTGCCACATTACGGAAGTTACTCTGGGTGATGGTGCCGTTATCGTAGATAAGAAGCTTCGACGACGAACGCTCCTCGAGTGGAAATTTTGCTATGCGCTCATCGGGGAGCGGATAGTTGAAGTCGTTGATGTCAATATGTCGTTGCATAGCCAACTGGTATAAAACAGAAAAAGATGTCTTGCGACATCTTCTCTTTGGTTTTGTAGTCGATAGGGGATTCGAACCCCTATGTCCTGCGTGAGAGGCAGGTATCCTAGCCCTTAGATGAATCGACCAGTTTTTGTTGTCGTCAGGCTTATCTCCTTTCGACGGTGCAAATATACGGCATTTTTTTTATTCTGCAAATTTTTTCGCAAAAAAAAATGCAATTTTCTGTAATTTTATATAGAAAAGGTGGATTATGGGGGATCTTCAGCCTCTATGAGCGCCATGACAGTAGTGGTGTTGCAAACTTTTTTAGGTACCATAAGACCGAAAGAGCCAAAGAGTGCAAAGCGAGATTGCGTATAATATGCTCAGCGAAGAATATAAAAGTAGGAAAAATCTTTGTAGTTACAATAAAAGTTCGTATATTTACATCAAATTAACTTTATTACTAAAACATTAACCAATATTACTTTACAGTCTACTATGAAACTACGCAACTTCATCTATCTACTGCTTGCATTACCACTTCTCTTTGCGGCATGCGACAAAGAATCTACCGGCAAGCATCCAAACAAGCCTGCTGAGTACGTTATCGACAAGGAGCTCATTTTGGGTGTCGGCACTCCAAGTTATTCAGAAGGTGGCACTATTTTGATCTTCAAAGATTCGGATAATGAGTTCGGATTGGTTTTGAACCTTAACGATGTTGGAGACAACAATATCCTTGAAGCTGGCACATATACAGTCGCAAACAAGAAATTCGAACCTTTGGGCACTATAATATCATACCTCGATGATAGTAAACCAACCATTAGTTTCCATGATGGCGATGGCACTATTGTCGTTGAGGGCGATGTCAACAACTACAAAATTGACATCGAGCTAACCGATGCCCAGAAGAGACACTACCACTTCACTTACGATGGTAAAATCTGCTATATAAGCCCCAACGGAGAACTCCCCACCGAACCTGTAAACACCACAGCAGCGCAGTTGGAGGGCTACAGTCTTCAACTACCCGAAGTTTCTGAATACAATATCTATCTATATGACAAACCTTTGAAAGAGAACGGCCTCCCTCAGGCTAATTGTGGTTACTATTCAGTATGCGCCTTTAACATTGCAGGTGAGGTTGACGCTGATGGATATGTAACAATACCAGAGGGCACTTACACCTTTGAAAAGGACAATGTAGGCGCAGAGTGTTCTTTGTATACCCATCCATATTACACATCGATTAACGAAGATGGCACAGAGTATCATGCTATGGTAACAGCTGATGATGGCGAACTCGTGGTCACAGCAGATGGACTTACTCTCACTGCTACCATCGATGGCGTGGAGCACACTATAACATACAACAGTGTTCCTAAACTAAAGGTGGAACAAGCTATGTATCTGAATAAGATAGAGTAATTTTCTGCAAGCTAAACATTAGACGCTAAAATCATGCAAAAGGCTGTTCGAATAGGTCGGACAGCCTTTATTTATGTCTACGATAAAGAAATAGATAAAAAGTGTTTGTCGTTACAATAAAAGTTCGTACCTTTACGCTCATATTAATAAATATAGATATGAGAAAACTACGATTTTACATACTTGCCATCATAGCAGTCTGCACCGTGGCATGTGCCGAGGAGACAACAAAGAGTAATCTCCCAGAGTTTCGAACTTTTGAGTATGAATATATCGATGGAGATATATACAACATCACAATATCGTATGAGCAAATCACAAACACGGCAGATAGCCGAGCCTTTGCCATCATCGACAGCATGAACTACCATACCACATTTGGTGAGTTTGCCCTCGAGAAGCAAGACCTACAACGCTCATCCGAGATATTTAAGGATGCCGCCGTAGCAAGCATGCAGGAGTACAACTTCCTTGGTTACGAATGCGAGATGCACATCTACCAAGTAGCGTCGTTACTACGCAAGAGTAGTGTTGTTTGCTACGACACCGTCATCGAAACCAATTTGGGTGGCGTATACCCCATCATCAACCACAGCTACGAGTGCTACGACTTGGCATCGGGCAACGCTTACGACTTCAGTTACCTTAGCGAAGGCGAGTGGTACGATACTCTTATCGAGACCATCTACAACAAACTCGAGGCGCAGTATGGCGAGATGCTACACATCACCGAGGCACAATATCTCCACCTCCCTTTGGCGATATACCTATCGGATAGTGGCATTGTCTTCCAGTATCAAACCTACGAGATTGGCGACCCAGTACTTGGCAACATAGCGGTTGAGCTTACCGACGCAGAGCTCTCGGCAACTGGCGCACCAATATTGTGGTAACAACGGGCATAAACTTGATATAAACGACGCACGCAACATAAAACTGCAAACGACAATTTAAAACATAATTAAAGTAAACGTATGAAGAGACTATTAACATTGATGCTATTGGTATGCGTATCGTTACCAGCCATGGCAGACGAGGGCATGTGGCTATTGCCCTACATCAAGAAGATGAACCAGAGGGATATGAAGGCACACGGCTGCAAACTCAAGGCCGAGGATATCTACTCAGCTGAGAAGTCATCGTTGAAGGATGCTATCGTCATCTTTGGCGGCGGCTGTACTGGTGAGATTGTATCGCCCGAGGGACTCATCTTCACCAACCACCACTGTGGATACGACGCCATTCAGAAGCTCTCATCTGTTGAGCACGACTACCTCGCAGATGGTTTCTGGGCTATGAACAACGCTGAGGAGCTCCCCGCTGAGGGTCTCTCAGTACGTTTCGTGCGCCACATATTTGATGTCACTCCCGACATCATTGGCAACATCCCCTCTACAGCGGCACAGCAGGAGTTCGAGGAGATGGTAGAGAAAAACAAGAAGGCTAAGATTGCTGAGCTTGAGGCTAAGTATCCTGGCTACGACATCATCATCCCCAGCTTCTTTGGTGACAACCAGTTCTTCGCATTCGCCTACGAGACCTACACCGACATCCGTTTGGTAGGTACTCCTCCATCGTCTATCGGTAAGTTTGGTGGTGACACCGACAACTGGATGTGGCCACGCCACACTGGCGACTTCTCTATCTTCCGCGTATATGCTGGCAAGGACAACCGCCCCGCAGCATACTCTGAGGACAACGTGCCCTACAAGGCTGAGAAGTGGCTTAACATCTCTCTCGACGGCATTGAGGAGGGCGACTTTGGCATGATTATGGGCTTCCCAGGCTCTACACAGCGCTACATGACATCATACGAGATTGACTACATGTTGGAGGTAGACAACCCACAGCGCATCTACATCCGTGGTGAGCGTCAGGCAATCTTGCGCGAGTTCATGGATGCCGACCAGGCTATTCGCATCCAGTACGACTCTAAGTATGCTCAGTCGGCAAACTACTGGAAGAACTCTATCGGCATGTCGCGCGGCATCGAGAAGCTCGGCGTGAAGGAGAAGAAGGAGGCACAGGAGAAGGAGTTCTATACTTGGGCTGTGCAGAACACACTCCCCGAGGAGCGCTACATCGACGCATTGGACCTCATCGCACAGTCTCAGACCGTTGCACGCGAGGAGAACGCCACACTGCAGTATATCTCTGAGGCATTCTTGCAGTCTATCGAACTTGTCGAGCTCATCCTCATCACCGATGCGGAGGATATACCACAATTCTTCAAGGACTACAACGCCGATGTTGACCGTGCCGTAGCTAAGCGCATGTTGACAATCTACCGCGAGAATAACAACCGTCTACCCTCTATCTACGAGAAGATAGACAATGAGTTTGGTGGCAACATCGAGGCATATGTTGACTGGGTATACGACAACACACACTTCACATCGGTGGAGCGCATACGCGAGATGGGTGATGACTACGACATGAACGACCCCGCACTCGAACTCTCACTCTCAATCCTTGAGCTATACCGCGAGTTGATGCCCGCAGTTATGGAGGCTGAGGAGCTCTTCGCCGAGGGTCACCGCCTCTATATTGATGGTTTGATGAAGATGAACCCCGACAAGGCATGGGCAGCAGATGCTAACTTCACAATCCGCCTTACATATGGCAACGTATTGCCCTACAGCCCTGCTGATGGCATCATCTACAACCACTACACCACTCTCGAGGGCGTAATGGCTAAGGAGGACCCCTCAAATCCTGTTGAGTTCACCGTGCCCACACGCCTCAAGGAGCTATACGCAGCAAAGGATTATGGCCGCTATGCTGACAAGAATGGCGACCTTCCAATCGCATTCCTCGTTAACTGCGACATCACTGGTGGTAACTCAGGTTCACCTGTCATGAACGCTAAGGGCGAGCTTATCGGCTTGGCATTCGATGGCAACTGGGAGGCTATGTCGGGCGACGTGGCATTCGAGCCCGAGTTGCAGCGCACAATCGCAGTTGACATCCGCTACGTCTTGTTCGTTATTGAGAAGTTCGCGGGTGCAGAGTGGTTGCTCGACGAGCTTACTATAAAGTAGTAACACTCAACCAATAAAAGGGAGTGGCTCCTACCATCAGGTACGAGCCACTCCTCTTTTATAATGAGAAATTAGTAATTAGTAATGGGGGGAGATATTGACATGTCTTATGGGGTGTCATGCTGAGCGAAGTCGAAGCATCTCCTCGCTGGCTATACGCTATGTGCGGCGTCTCTTGTCGACTTCGAGGGGATTCTTCGTTACACTCAGAAAGATACCCAATGTGTCATTGCTATTTTCTTTTTCGGTCTACGAGGAGCATCAACAATATCACCGCGAGCGTCAGCACCTCCGCCACGGGCATCGCGAGCCATATACCGCGCACACCGAGTACAGAAGGCAGGAGCAGAAAGGCGGGAACGATGAATATCATGCCTCTTAGTGCCGTGATAAACATCGCACGACCTACACGCTCGATGCTCTGGTAATAGCCTATGATAGCGACATTTAGGATGAAAAATATGATGCCAAGAGCATAGTATGGGAAGCCCTCGATAGCGATAACACCCGCCCTCGAGCTGACATCCACGAACATACCCACAAGCCACTCAGGAACAAAGACAAACAACAGCGACACCACAGCACCCACGGCAAACGATGTCATAAGGAGCATGCGACGTATACGCGATACATTATCCCAGCGCTCGAGGCCATAGTTATAGCTTATGATGGGCTGTGCCGACTGCGCGATGGAGTTACCCACCGAGAAGAAGAAGGGAGTATAGTAGCACGAGATGCCGAAAGCACCGACACCATCATCACCCAAAAAGCGCATAAAGACCAGATTACCAACGAATACGAAAACAGCCAACGAGATTTCGCCCATAAGCGACGATACTCCGATGCGGCACTGATACCACACATTACGCAGTGACAAGCGCAGGCTCTTGAGTGAGAACTTAGGCACAACGACACTCAACTTATGACTCGGCATAACGAGGTATGCCAAGGCCATGACACCGCCCAACACCATACACATAGATGTGGCGATACCCGCACCCTCGACGCCCATGCCCACGGGGAAGATGAAGACCCAGTCGAGGATGGCGTTCAATATCGCGGGGATGATATTACACCACATCGCATAGCGCGGCGCCCCATCTAAGCGGATTATAAATAGTCCTATAAGGCTGAACATCTCGAAGACAAAGCCAGGCATAAGCCACAGCGTATAGTCCATGACATAGGGCATAAGTGTGGGTGACGCACCCAGCAGCTCGAATGTCTCGCGCGGAAAGGCAAGGATAAGGGCGCATATAACAGCGGCCGTGAGCGACGAGGTTACGAGGGCCTGCGTGATATTCAGTCGCGCGACCTTAAGTTTCTGCTTGGCGAGATGTATGGATGCCACCACCGAGCAACCCGCACCCATCATAAGTGCTATGCCCGACATCAAAGTATATATAGGTACCACGATGTTTACCGCAGCGACACCCACAGCACCCACGCCATGGCCCACGATGATGCCATCGATGGCGGTCATAGCCGACATCGACAGCGTGCCGAGCAGCGTAGGCACAAGCATCTTGCGGAAGAGTTTACCTATATCGTTACTTTGGAAATCTATAGCATCGCGTCTCATAACAGACTATTTTGTAGATATTTGCCTATAAACAGATATGAATATGGGCGCAAAGATAGGGAAAATCAAATAAATTGCGTAACTTTGTAGGATAAAAGAGTTTTACGATGCTACTACACGATAAGCTTAAGTCATTCAACATAATACTTGCCTCGGCATCGCCACGCCGACGTGAACTTCTGCAGGCTACGGGCATAGCATATCGCCTTGCGCCAAAGTTCGAGTGCGACGAGGTATATCCCGCAACGCTACCCGCCGAAGAGGTAGCAGAGTACCTATCGCAGCTCAAGAGCCACGCCTA
>JAZRAW010000009.1:0-13215 GCA_045634765.1 Alistipes sp. | reverse complement strand
AACTTGAGGTAGATATCCACGCCCTCCTCCTTGACGCCATCAATAGTGATATAGGGCTTTACTGCATTTACCGTAGCGCTATTCTCGGTAGTTTCAACCTCTACGCTACTGAAGTACCATACCACATCGGGGTTTGTCTCCGTTTGAAATATTTTTTCGCACGATGTGAATGCCACGACGGCTGCTAATAATAAATATAGGTATCTCTTCATAATACTCACTCTTTGATGTTACAACCATCCGCCATTCTCGGCCTTCGTGCCACGTACCACAACCTCAATCTCGCGCTCAACGTATGAGCCACCTATGGTGCTGCCACCAACATGGTCGCCACCTACGATAGCCTTAACCACTATGCGACCCGAGCCGGGCTTTGTAGCCTTGATTTGAAGCATGCCGTTCTCAACCTTGAGGGTCTCGATGCCGAGTGCCGTGCGTACATCGTTCGATGCGGTGCACTCCTCGTACTTTAGTCCTGCCGATGCGCCACCGAAGTAGTCGTCAAGCGCGAGGCTCTTTGTCTCGCCAGCGAGGGCATAGACTACGGGTGTGCTATCCATCTGCATAAGGAGCAGGTGGGCGTCGATATAACCCGAGCCGAGCTTACCTGCATAGGGGGCAAGATTCATATTTACATATCCACCCTGGTAGTAGTCGAAAAACTGTTTCGTGCCTGTCTGGTAGGGGTTGACGTCGTGCACCGAGGTTAGAATCAAGCGATGAAGCTCATCGGCAGTAAGCGTATAGCCCTGCTTCAAGGCGTACGACACAGCAAGTGCTGCGCAACCCGAAACATGTGGACATGCCATAGACGTACCCTGCATATACTCATATCCATCCTTCTCGGTAGTAGATACTGACGAGATAGTGAGGTATGTGCCATAGTAGGCATCGCCACCAGGGGCGCAGACATTAACACCAGGGCCGTAGTTTGTGTAGTAGGCTGCGGTGTAGTCCGACGACATGGCCGATACGCAGATATAGTCGCGGTGGGCAGCGGGGTAGGCCGACTCTGGGTAGGTCTCGTTACCTGCGGCAAAGACCACCAATCCACCCTCCATCACACCCTCGAGGCGTGCCTTCTCCTTGAAGTATGTGAAGGCATCCTTGAGTACCGAGTCGTAATAGTCATACTCGTCGTCGCCAGTGTAATTGTCGTATGGGTCGTAACCCCACGAGTTGTTGATGATAACTGCGCCATTGTCCGCAGCATACTTGATACCCTTGGCAATCTGGTGTGAGTAACAACCATTTTCGCCCTCAAAAATCTGAATAGACATTATCTTCACGCCGTCGCCATTGCCCGTACCACCAGCAATGCCACATACTGCGTAGCCGTTGTTGTTGACAGCCGAGATAGTACCCGCAACGTGTGTGCCGTGCGAGTCGGCAGTAATCTTGCCATCGTCAGCATAGAAGTTGTAGCCGTGGATGTCGTCAACATAGCCGTTGCCGTCGTCATCAACGCCAGTTTCTCCGTTCTTCTCCGCCTCATTTACCCACATGTTGTCGGCAAGATCCTTATGCTCGGCCATAACACCACCATCGCACACAGCGACGATAACGCGGCTATCTCCAGCGGTGTACTTCCATGCGTTGAGCAAGTTGATGTCTGCACCCTCCCTGCATAGCTCAGGGTCGAGTGAGCCATCGTTATAGTAGTGCCACTGCCATGATAACTCGGGGTCGTTGAAGGGCATAGCCACCGAGCGAGTAGCCTCGGGGCGTGACTCGGGCATAGGCACCCTCTTACCCTCGATGCGCTTTATGGGTAGGTCGTACTCCACGCGCACAACGCGGCTATCGTTTGCAAGAGCCTCTGCAACCTCGCCATTAGTCAACGACGCGTCGAAGCTCACGAGTAGCCATTTGTCGAGCTTCTCGTCTGGTTTACCACCAAAGAGTGGCTCAACGCAAAGCTCCATGCCCTCGATACAGAAATCATCGGTGGGGGCGTCGAGCATAACAAGCAGACGTCCCTCAGCAGCATCCTCGCTTGCGTAGTGTATCTTGCCGCTTGGTGTCTCGACAGGGGTTGTGCCACGGTCAATGCTATCCTTCACACATGCCGTCGCGAGTGACGCAACGAGAAGGAGTGAAAGTAACTTCTTCATATTCAAATTGGTGCAATGTTAGAACGTGCCGAGCTTGAATACTATCTTCTGGCAGTATAGCTCGTCGGCCTTAAGTTCGATTGATGGGAAGTGTGGGTGGTGCACAGCATCGCTGAAACCCTGACACTCGATAGCCACACCCGCATAGTCCTGATAGTACTTATCCGACTTTGTCTTGGGGCAGCCACCTGCCAACCAGTTACCCGTGTAGAGCACCGCCGCAGGCTGTGACGATAGGATTGTAACCTTACGACCCGTAGCCCCGCAACGCAACTCGCCAACTTCGCCGAGGATGTTCTTCTGCCAGCCATCCACCTTGAAGCAGTGGTCGTAGCCGTGGTAGTTGCGTATGTTGTTGAACTCCGAGTCTATCTCTGTGCCAAACTTGCGCCACGAGGTGAAGTCGAGCGCCGTGCCCTTAACATCGAGGAGCTTGCCCGTAGGAATCTGCACGATGTCCATCTCCAACACCTCCGAGCAGTTTAGCTTAAGCTCGTGGTCGAGGATGGTCTTATCCGAGCCCTCGCCGTGGAGGTTCCAGTAGAGGTGGTTTGTGAGGTTACATACGGTGTTCTTGTTCGACTTTGCGAGGTATGTAATCTCGAGGTTGTCCTCGTCGTCGAAGTCGTAGATAGCCTCCACGACCAACTCGCCAGGGTAACCCTGCTCCATATCCTCCGAGATGTAGCTGAACACCACACGGTTGGTCTCCACGCGACCCTCCCAGTAGCGGTTGGCAAAGCCCTTAGAGCCACCATGTAGGTGGTTAGGACCATTGTTAACCTCGAGGCGGTACTCCACGCTGTCGATAGTCATCTGGCCACGCGCGATACGTCCCGCTACGCGACCTACGCTCTTACCGCTTGCAGCACCATCACCGATGTAGCTCGTAGGTTCCATATAGCCGAGTGCTACGTCGTCGATGTTACCATTGCGGTCGGCAAACTTAACGCTCACGATAGAGGCGCCAATGTTGCAAAGCTGCACCTCCGAGCCACGGCTGTTGCGCATGGTGTAGAGGATGATGCCCTCGCCCTCGGGCGTAGAGCCCCATATATGCTGTAAAATCTCCATTACTCCGCAGGTGTTAGGTTAGCCATAAGGTTGTCAATACGCTTCAAGCACTCTGCCTTGCCGATGAACTCCGTTACGTCGAACATACCTGGACCCTTGCCAGCACCTACTAAAGCGAGACGCAAGGTATTCATAACCTGACCCAATGAGTAGCCCTCAGCCTCAAGCCATGCGCGTACTACGGTCTCGGTATTCTCCTTAGAGAAGTCTTCGATGCCCTCAAGGATTGTGCGTAGTTTGCCCAACATAGTGGGATTGTCGCCCTTCCACTGCTTCTTTGCGAGCTTCTCCTCATACTCTGTGGGCGCTACGAAGAAGAACGATGTGAGGTCCCACATATCTGTTGTGAGTGTCATACGCTCCTTCATGATGCCTGCAGCCTTACCTGCCACCTCATCCGATACCTCGATGCCATTAGCCTTCAAGATTGGCTGCATGAATGGTGCGAGCTCTGCATCCGAGAGGTTGTGCATATACTGTGCGTTGAACCACTTTGCCTTGTCGGGCTGGAAGCGCGCTCCCGCCTTAGACACGCGGTCGAGCGAGAAGGCTTCGATAAGCTCCTGCATAGAGAATATCTCCTGCTCGGTGCCGGGGTTCCAACCAAGGAGCGACAACATATTGATGAATGCTTCGGCAAGGTAGCCATCCTCGCGGTAGCCGCGCGATGTCTCGCCTGTGGGTGATGTCCAGAACAAGGGGAATACGGGGAAGCCCATCTTGTCGCCATCACGCTTCGAGAGCTTACCGCTGCCTGTAGGCTTAAGCAACAAGGGGAGGTGTGCGAACTCGGGCTGAGTATCTGTCCAGCCAAAGGCGCGATACAAGAGGTAGTGCAAAGGCAACGAGGGCAACCACTCCTCACCACGGATAACGTGCGATACCTCCATGAGGTGGTCGTCGACGATGTTTGCGAGGTGGTATGTTGGAAGTGCATCTGCCGACTTGTACAACACCTTATCGTCGAGCGTAGATGTATTAACCTCCACGTGACCACGAATAAGGTCATCCATCTTGATAACCTCGTTCTCGGGCATCTTGAAGCGTACTACCCACTGGTCGCCGCGTGCGATGCGTGCCTCGACCTCCTCCTTCGATAGTGTCAACGATGTGGGCAACTTTGTGCGTACCTCGTAGTTGTATGCGAATGTCTTACCCGCATCCTCAGCCTCCTTGCGCAATGCGTCGAGCTCCTCGGGGGTGTCAAAAGCGTAGTATGCCCAGCCAGCGTCAACGAGCTGCATGGCATACTTCAAATATATCTCGCGACGCTCGCTCTGACGGTAGGGAGCGTGTGGACCACCAACGCCTACGCCCTCGTCAATCTCGATGCCACACCACTTCAACGACTCTATAATATACTCCTCGGCACCTGGCACGAAGCGCTGTGAGTCGGTATCCTCGATGCGGAGAATCATCTTACCGCCATGACGGCGTGCAAAGAGGTAGTTATATAGTGCTGTGCGAACGCCACCAATGTGTAGCGGACCTGTGGGGCTGGGTGCAAAACGCACTCTTACTTCACGTTTCATAGTTATATAAATTGCTTAATGTTTTCGGTTATAATTTATTACTCTTCAATATAAAACTCCGAGCGTACGGTGACGCGCGCCTTCTTCTCGCGTGACGAGAGGTTGAACGAACCACCTGCTGAGAACTCCTCGTCGCCCGTAGCTGCGGTAATCTGGAAGACACCCGCACGCGAGAGCTTCAGCTCGCCAAGCTCCGCCTTTGAGCTCTTAGCAATCTTCATGGCGCGGTCACGAGCATCTGCCGCCGCAGCCGAGAGTAGGCTGAGCTTCACATCCTCAAGACCTGTGTAGTAGTACATGGGGTTGTACACGCTGATGTTGATGCCCTCGGCGATAAGCGATGGAAGCTCGCGCGCTGCACTCTCCGTTGTGTCAACATCCTTTGACTCGATGGTGAAGCTCTGCGAGATGCTGTAGCCCTCAAACTTCTCACCACGATATTCGCCATCCTCATAAACTGAGCGGGTCTTCTTGTAGGTGTAGGGCATGTTGAAAGAGATATTCTCTGCCTTAACACCCTTAGACTCGAGGAACGATACCATCTTCTCGCGGTTCTGCTCCAAGGCGTGGTATGCCTCGGCAGCGTCGTAGCCCTCTGCGGCAACGGTACCCTCAATGACGATAAGGTCAGAGGTAAACTCCGTTTCGCCAAGGCCTGTGACGGTGATAGTGCCCATCGCGGGCTTGTGACCCTCGGTGTATGCTGCTGCAACGACGATAGCAGCAAGCAGAACGCCCAACGACATGATTATATATTTCCAAAGATTTCCCATAGTTGTAGTCTGTTATAGGTGTTACACATTAAACAAGAAGTGCATGATGTCGCCATCCTCGACAACATACTCCTTACCCTCGATGCCAATCTTACCCACCTCGCGGCAAGCACGCTCCGAGCCAAGCTCTACATAGTCGGCATACTTGATAACCTCGGCACGGATGAAACCTCGCTCGAAGTCGGTGTGGATGATACCCGCAGTCTCGGGAGCCTTCATGCCACGACGGAAGGTCCATGCACGGCTCTCGTCAGCACCTGTAGTGAAGAATGTCTGCAAATCCAAGAGGCGGTATGCAGCCTTGATAAGACGGCTTACGCCCGACTCCTCCAAGCCCATATCCTGCAAGAACATCTGACGCTCCTCGTATGTCTCCAACTCTGCGATGTCGGCCTCGGCACTTGCAGCAACAATAAGCATCTCGGCATGCTCGCTCGCGATAGCGGCACGCACAGCCTCGGTGTGGGCATTACCTGTTACTGCCGATGCCTCATCTACGTTACATACGTAGAGCACGGGCTTATCGGTGAGAAGGTTGAGGTCTGCAACACACTTACGCTCCTCGGGAGTAAGCTCTACGGTACGAGCTGAGAGACCCTGCTCCAATGCCTCCTTATACTGGCAGAGGATGTCGTACTGGCGCTTTGCAAGTTTGTCGCCTGCAGTAGCCTGCTTCTGGCACTTGCCGATGCGGTTCTCGATGGTCTCGAGGTCCTTGAGCTGAAGCTCGGTGTCGATGATGCCCTTGTCGCGCACGGGGTCTACGGTGCCGTCAACGTGTGTGATGTTCTCGTTCTCGAAGCAGCGCAACACATGGATAATGGCGTTTGTGTTACGGATGTTTGCGAGGAACTTGTTACCAAGACCCTCACCCTTTGATGCACCCTTAACGAGACCTGCGATATCGACAATCTCGATGGTTGTGGGCACAACGCGCTTGGGGTTGTCAATCTCTACGAGCTTCGTAAGGCGCTCATCGGGAACGGTGATGACACCCACGTTGGGCTCGATAGTACAGAAGGGGAAGTTTGCAGCTTGCGCACGCGCATTAGACAAACAGTTGAAGAGTGTCGACTTACCCACATTGGGAAGTCCTACAATACCACATTGTAATGCCATAGTTTTTGTTGTGTTTTGCCGACAAATTAGCAATTAGCAATTAGTAATTAGCAATTTTATGTCGGGTTTCGTTATTTAATATTTTATAATTTGTTTCTTTTAGTTATTGCTACCAGTCTTTCCCTGTAGCGTTTTTGTTGCTGCAATAAGTATTCTCAACAATTCTTGACAATCTTTATATATGTCGTGAAACATCTCATTGGGTATATATCCACTTTGGTGCAACAACTCCAACCAATATTCTGTCTCAGCGCACTCTTTTTGAGCAATAAATAATTTAGTAATTAGGTCTGCTTTGGTTTGAGCATAAGCCCCCTCTTTTGCATTGGCTCCTATGCTTGTACCGCAGCGTAACAGTTGCTTGGAAAGTATATATTCGTGCTGTGAATCGCAAAGGTATCTGTATAACTTGATTATCTTTATCGCGAACTCTTTACTCTTATCTGCTAATACATTCTCTTTCATTGCTAATTACTAATTACTCATTACTAATTTGAAATTAGTCGACTTGGGATACGTTCACAAGTGCCTCGCGGTAGGCGTTAAGGATGCGTGACTTAGAGATAAAACCGAGATAGTTATTCTCCTTGTCGATGACTGGGAGCATCCAAGTATTATTCTGCTCGAAGCGGGGCATGATGCTCTGTATCATTTCGTGTTCGTATACCTTGTCAGGGGGTTGTATCATGTAGTGCATGATGGATGTAGACCACTTGTCGCGGTTGAACATGTCGTGACGTAGGTCGTCGAGCTGCACGATGCCAAGTAGCTTGCCTGAGGGGTCTACAACCGGGAAAATGTTGCGGCGTGCATTAGATATGATGTTCACAACGTCGCCCAAGGTGAGCGTCTCGCGCAAGCGTATGAAGTCGGTCTCCATAAGCTGGTCGAGGCGTAGGAATACGAATGCCGAAGAGTCCTTGTCGTGGGTGAGCAACTCGCCACGCAAGCGTAGCTGCTTGGTGTAGATAGAGTCGCGGTCCATGCTATAGTTCACAGCAAACGATATGCACGACACAATCATCAACGGGATGAAGAGTCCGTAACCATTCGAGAGCTCGGCGATAAGGAAGATGGCGGTAAGTGGCGCCTTCATAACACCCGACATAACACCTGCCATACCTGCTAACGTGAACGATGTGATGGATACATCCCAACCAAAGACCACCTGACACACTACGGCGATTGTAGCACCCGCAAAGGCTCCCACAAAGAGTGAGGGGGCAAACGTACCACCGACACCACCCGCAGCATTGGTCGTAGCCATGGCGATGACCTTAAATATCATCACGGCGATGAGGTAGATAATCAAGAACCAATCCGTAGCGCTCAACGAGTGGAAGAGCGTATGGTTAAAGAGGCTATCCGTGTTACCTGTCATCAGTGCGCCGAAGCTGTCGTGACCCTCGCCATAGAGGGGAGGAAAGATGAATATGAGCACACCGAGTGTGATACCCGCATAGAGCCACTTGCGCCACTGCTTATCCAAACCCTTGTAGAAACCTCCGACCTTGGAGTTTACCGATGTGAAGTAGAAAGCCATGAGTCCGCAGAAGCAACCCAAGAGTAGGAATAGTGGCACCTGCTCAACCTGGAACATATCGCCACGACTGAGCGATACAGCGATGATGGGCGAGAAACCGTGGAACACTAACGAGGTGATGGTTGCCGTCATTGATGCCAAGAGCAGAGGGATGATAGACTTTGAGGTAATCTCGAGCATCAGAATCTCGAGTACGAAGACAACACCCGTAATCGGAGCCTTGAAGACTGCAGCCACGGCAGCACCTGCGCCACAACACAATAGCAGTGTGATGTTCTTGTAGTTGAGGCGTGCGAGCTTGCCGATGTTTGAGCCTATGGCAGCACCCGTAAGCACGATAGGTGCCTCAGGACCTACCGAACCACCAAAGCCGATTGTTGTAGCACCACCAACAATAGAGGTCCAGGTATTATGACCCTTGATGCGCGAGTCGGTACGCGACATGGCGTAGAGCACGCGTGTCACACCCTCCGAGATGCCATCCTTGACAACATACTTTACGAAGAGCGTTGCCAGGATGATACCAATGGCGGGGTATATAAGGTAGAGCCACTGCGCTTGGTCGTTGGGTGTCCACGATGTTAGCAAGTGGGTTATGGTGTGCAGCAGTGTGTTGAAGATGTATGCTCCAATACCTGCGCACAAGCCAACAGCGACGGCAAGTATCGCCATGGTCTGCGCCTCGCTGAGGCGGCGCGATATGGCGAGGTAGCCATTGTAGATGTATTCCTTTATTTGTTTCTCGATCTTCATAGAGAGTGATTAGTAGCAGGGTTACTCCTTGCGATAGTCGGCAGCTTGGCGAGCGATAAGTTCCTTATCCTCGAAGTAGTTTATGCGCATGGCGTTGCGTACATCCTTGAGGGTCTCGGCTGCAGCCTTGCGTGCCTCGTCCGAACCACGGCGTAGGATGTCGTATACCTCCTCGATGTGCTGCTCGTAGTGCTTGCGGCGCTCACGAATGGGCTGCAACAACTCCTCCAATACGGCAATAAGCAACTTTTTGCACTTCACGTCGCCAAGGCCACCACGGCGGTAGTGCTCCTTCATAGCCTCGAGGTTCTCGTAATCGGGGCAGTACTTTGCGAAGTGCTCGTCGGTAGAGAAGGCGTCGAGGTATGTGAACACGGTGTTGCCCTCAACCTTACCTGGGTCGCTAACCTTGAGGTGGTCTGGGTCGGTGTACATGCTCATAACCTTCTTCTTTACATCCTCTGCCGAGTCTGAGAGGTAGATGCAGTTGCCGAGCGACTTCGACATCTTTGCCTTGCCGTCAGTACCTGGGAGACGCAAGCATGCAGAGTTTGTGGGCAACATAATCTGTGGCTCGACGAGTGTCTCGCCATATACAGAGTTGAACTTGTGTACAATCTCGCGTGTCTGCTCAATCATAGGCTCTTGGTCCTCGCCCACGGGAACAGTAGTAGCGCGGAAAGCGGTGATGTCGGCAGCCTGAGAGATAGGGTAGGTGAAGAAGCCTACGGGCGTACCCTTACGCTGCTGATTCTCCTGCTCCTCGCCATTCTCGGCAAAACCACGAAGCGTAATCTCCGCCTTTACGGTTGGGTTACGCTGCAAGCGCTGCACGGTCACGAGGTTCATATAGTAGAACGCAAGCTCCGTGAGCTCGGTTACATACGACTGAATGAAGATTGTCGACTTTGTGGGGTCGATGCCGCATGAGAGGTAGTCGAGTGCCACCTCGATGATGTTCTCGCGCACCTTGTCGGGGTTGTCTGCGTTGTCGGTGAGTGCCTGAGCATCGGCAATCATGATGAAGATTTTGTCGTAGAGGCCTGTGTTCTGAAGCTCTACGCGGCGACTCAACGAGCCTACGAAGTGTCCGAGGTGGAGTTTACCCGTTGGGCGGTCTCCTGTAAGTATTATCTTTGCCATAATCAATGTATTATTTCGTTTAAAACTCTTTGTGTGCGTGCGCGTACGCTATTCATACGCGCGAATAGCGGACAAATGTACAAAAAAAATCGCGGAATGTAGCATAACTCTTTGTGGATATAGATTTTTTTTATAACTTTGTCCAAAGCAAACAAAATACCCTTATATAGACTATGACTATTATTCAGCTTGAGTACCTCTTGGCAGTAGCCAATTGTGGTAGTTTTTCGTTGGCTGCGGAGCACTGTTTTGTGACACAGCCATCGCTTTCGATGCAGGTTAAGGCCCTCGAGGAGGAGCTTGGTGTGGTGCTGCTTGACCGAACAAAGAAACCTATCATTCCTACGGCTGTGGGCGAGGTGGTGTTGGAGCAGGCGCGTGAGGCGTTGCGCTCCTATAAGCATATTCATGAGACCGTAGCCGAGATGCGTGGCGAGACTGCTGGCAAGATGCGCTTGGGTGTTATCCCAACAATCGCCCCCTACCTCTTGCATAAGTTCATTCCCACCTTTGTCAAGGAGTTTCCAAAGGTGGAGTTGGAGATTCATGAAATGGTCACAGCTGAAATTATTGAGTCGCTAAAGCGTGACCGCATTGATGCTGCTCTTGTGGCATCGGGAACATGTGGTGAGGGGATTACCGAGCACGACCTCTTTAGTGACCACTTCTATGCCTATGTGTCGCCCTCGCATCCATTGTTTGAGCGTTCTAATATTCGCATCGAGGATATTGATTTTAAGGACCTTATCCTATTGAGTCGTGGTAACTGTATGCGTGACCAGATATTCGAACTATGTCAGGCGGCGCATGATATACCCTCGCATTTCTACTTCGAGTCAGGCTCGTTGGATACGCTTATGCGCATGGTGGATTGTACAACATGCATGACTATTATCCCCGAAATGGCGCTCGAATTCATCCCTATGTCGCGTAGAAATAGAGTCAAAAGTATAGCCAAAAATGCCACATCGCGTCGCGTGGCTTTGGCGGTCAGTCGAACCTATGTTAAGCAATCTATTGTTGAGGCTCTGCGCTCAACGATTTTGAAGTGTGTGAACCAGGAGGCGGTTGAGCAGTAGGGGTATTCATGGCAATGCGTTTGGAGTCTTGCGAGGGTCGGGGTCGGCCTCCGCTCGTCGTGCATAATATGCCATTCAGTAAAAAAATGTTGCATAGTTTTGCATTTCTCAACGAAAATTCCTACATTTGTGACTATGGAAAATGTTAAGAATATAGTTTTCGACTTGGGCGGTGTGGTCTTTGCGCGCGACCCAAGAAAGTTCGAACCCGAATTTATAAAGTTTTTCTCTTTTATTATGCTCCCAAAGATGCCTGAATTTTGGGAGGAGTATGACCGTGGCGTGGTGTCCTATGACGAGGTGATAGCAGCGTTGGCCAAGTACAATAGCTGTGATAGTGAGTTGGCAGCCAACAACCTACGCCGTTCCATTCTAACCCAAGAGGCAATACCTGCAACCAAGGCGCTTATCGAGGCGCTTAAAGCGAGGGGATATAGGCTCTTTGTGCTCTCTAACATGTCGAAGGAGTTCATAGAGTTCTTGCGTGAACAGGAGGTGTATAGCAACTTCGAGGGCGAGGTGGTGTCGTGCGAGGAGCATATCATAAAACCTAACCCTGCTATATATAAGACACTTACTCAGCGTTATGGTCTTAACCCTGCGGAGACGCTCTTTATAGACGACCGCAAGGAGAATGTCGAGGCGGCAGTGGCAGAGGGCTGGCAGGGTTATCACTTCAATGCCCGTAACCCCATGGAGAGTTGTAGCGAACTACATGAATTGCTACTTTAACTAATGTGTGATAAATCACTAAAACATAACAATTATGATACTTAATTTAAGATTGGAGTATATGACAGCCTATGGCGAGGAGCTATATGCTGTTGTAGATTCGGGACGCGAGAAGGCCTACCCCATGCACTATGTGGGTGATGGTCGTTGGGAGGCGTCACTTAAGTTGACAAGCGCGGCAGAGGTTGCATACCGTTATGAGGTACGCTGCGGTGACGCTCTATTGCGTAAGGAGTGGGGTGGTAAGTTCCACCGCTTGACTCTCGACAAGAAGGCTGAGGTTGTCTCTGTTCTCGACCGTTGGCACGATATGCCCGCAGATCGCTCTTTCCATTCATCAATGTTTACTGATGGCGTATTCCGCCGCGAGAAGGCAAAGAAGGCGCAGCCCGTAGCTGCTGACTATATCACCTTCCGTGCCGACATCGCTGTTGTGCGTCCATCACAGCATGTGGTGTTGGTGGGTGATGGCAAGGCTCTTGGTAATTGGGATGTTAAGAAGGGTGTTGCGATGAGCGACATGGAGGCTCCCATCTGGAGCGCACGCATCAAGGCTCCAAAGGGCGGTTTTGCATATAAGTTCGTTATTGTTGATAGCGTATCGGGCGAGGCTGTGGCATGGCAGTCTGGCGACAACTACTTCTTCAACCACTCGGTAGCTGAGGGTGAGGCACTCGTTGTTGAGGGCTTGCGTCCTCACTTCGATATGGCACCATGGCGTGGTGCGGGTGTTGCAATCCCCGTATTCTCACTCCGCTCAAACTCGAGCTTCGGTGTGGGTGAGTTCAATGACATCCGCCTTATGGTGGATTGGGCTGCAGCAACTGGCCAGTCAATCATCCAGATTCTCCCCATCAACGACACCACTATGTTTGGTACATGGGAGGACTCTTATCCATATAACGCTAACTCTACATTCGCTCTCCATCCTCAATTTTTGCACTTGCCCCTCGTAGGCGAGCTCAAGGATAAGGAGGTTATGGCGAGCTTCGAGGCTCTCGGCAAGGAGCTTAACTCGTTGCCTAATGTAGATTATGAGCGCGTGAACAACGCTAAGAATGAATACCTACGCCTCGTATTTGCTCAGGATGGCAAGAAGACCCTCGCGTCTAAGGAGTTCAAGGCGTTCCTCGCAGCTAATGAGGAGTGGTTGCGTCCCTATGCTGTATTCTCGGCATTGCGCGATGCTAAGCACACTCCTGACTTCTCGACGTGGGGTGCTATGGCGAAGTATACAAAGGCTAAGGCTGCGAAATATGAGAAGGAGAACCCTGAGGCTGTGGCATTCCACTACTTCGTGCAGTATCACCTCTCGAAGCAGTTGCGCGAGGTGCGCGACTATGCACACTCTAA
>JAZRAW010000008.1:0-14571 GCA_045634765.1 Alistipes sp. | reverse complement strand
CTCTTGGCATAGAGCACCACATGTCGCTCTATCCACTCCAGCGCCGTCATCCCCGTATGTTGCTTCAGCAGCGTGGAGAGATATTTATTTGTAACACACAGTCTATCAGCATAGAAGCCAATATCGCGCTGAGTTTTGAAGTTCTCCGACACCATCGCTATAAACCTTTCGCATAGCTCCTGCTGGGGTGTCATCGCCACATGCTCCGCCTGCTGACTGTGGATGTAGTAGCCCAAGCCGTAGTAGTATGCCGAGAAGAGGTGTTTTATTATCTCCTCACGATAGGGGTTTTCCTCCTGCTTCATCACGCTCGACACCTGATCGAAGCACGACAAATAGGCCTTAAGCTCCTCGATAGTGATGGCGTGAAATTGGTTATTCTTGAGAAACAAACGCTCCTGCAGACTCACGGGGAGGTTCATCGAGTCGGTAAACTCCGAGCTTATAACCATGCCGAAGCCCTGGAACTCTGCATCCACCTCTATCGACTCGACGACCTGGTCGGGGAGGAATATCGCCATGGCGGGGGCTTGGAGCGAGTAGTGGCGGAAGTCGACAATGCAGGAGATGCTGCCCGCAGTGATTACTATCTGCGTGACCCTCTCAATCTTGTGCGGGAAGCGAATGCCCATAAGCATCTCCTCATTCTCGAGTAACTCAATATCGCCCATCGTTTACAGTTTTTGCAAAGTTACATTTTTTGGAATAATGGCACAACAATATGGCCTATTTCCGCGAAAATCGGGATAATTGCGAGGAATATCTGCCCAAAAGCAAGTTCGCCACAAAAAGAAATCCGTTGCAGCATATCGCCGCAACGGATACTTATACTATTGAACCGACATCTTGCTAATCTAGGATAGCGTCGAGGCGCTCGTAGATGCTTGTGCGCAATGCGCGGAGCTCGTTGATTTTCGCCCTGTTCTTACGGCGCACGAAGTTGCATGAGCCCACAAACTTATAGAACAGACGCACATAGTTCCATGCCAAGATAAACATGAAGGGGAAGGCAATGCAATAGCCCAATGCCCACCAGCCATTGAGGAATACCCACAACAAAACGATGGGGACAATCATACACAGGGGCACAGAGACAAAGGCGCTCACAGCAACGTTGAACGAGCTTACGAACATCTGGTCCTTAATCATCTTCTTGATGAAAATCTTGGGGATGAGGAACATCAAGCCCGTGGGGATAATCGAGAGGATAAAGAGTGGCAAAAGCAACAGCAAGCCCAAGCCACGAAGCATGGGAGCTAAGATGCCATGGCGGCGGCGGAAGAGCCAGTCGCGCACACCCAACTTCTTGATGCCGAGGGCGAACTCCGTAGTATCCTTATATATCTGCTCCATCTCCTCGGGGTGCTCCGCCGTAGCGCGCTGGAGGCCGTCAACAAGCTGCTGGTCCGAGAGCAGACGTGAGGGGAGGTAGTTAGGCTTGAAGCCATGCTCGCGTGCATACTTCGTACCGTAGCCCGTCTCACGAAGGAAGTCTATCTGGTCGTAGTGCTCGAGGTCGCTCACATGGAGCATCATATCCTGAATGCGGCCACGCACAAGAGCATTCACCTCCATCATCACCTCGCGGGGATTCTCTTTATAGCGCTCGTAGTAGGGCTTCAACGAGATGGGCTTATCGAATTTGATAAGCATATCGGTACGTGCGTGGAAGTAGTTAGAGTAGTGGTTACACGAGGGTAGCACCATCACATCCTGCTCGAAGTTCATCTTCTCGGCCGCCTCGAAGGCGATACGCAAATAACCGAGCTTGAATGTGCCGAGCCAACGCTTATCCTGGTGGTCAGCCTCGGGGTAGAGCATAAGGGTCTCACCATCGGTGAGTGCCTGACCCGCAGCATCCATCGTCGAGCGGTTCTTGTTGATAGCACCAAAGCCCTCGTGGCTCATGCGGTATGCAGGCAGGAGACCCATGGCGCGGAGAGCCTTATTGAATACAGGGTTTTTGAATACATTGGCGCGGGCGATAAAGTTCATGCGCCTATCGGTGAGCTGCAAGCAGACACACAAGGGGTCGTTGAGGCAGTTCTGGTGGTTAGAAACAACGACGGTGGGTGTGCCGTCAACGGGTACATTCTCCAAACCTATGATATGCTCTTTGCGGAAATAGAGACCCGAGTTTACATATTGCAAGTAGACGCGAAACGCCTTCAAAAAGAGGGAGTGATCACGAGGTGTTCTTTTCATAAATATCTTATTTCTTCGGTCAGTAGTCCCTCCAAAAATAGAATATTTATTCCATATCTCCACACATTGTGACCTTTTTATGATGAAAATAAGTCTAAATACTGATAAAAAAGGGTCATATATGGATAAAAAAAGTAGTGCCCACCAAACTGGCAGGCACTACAAACTTAAGGGATGTTAAATGACTATAGAGCAATCTCCTCAGCAACCTCAGCGCACTCACCGCAGCATGCCTCAACAACCTCAGTACAATCGCCACAGCACTCCTTAGCGCAATCACCATCGCACTCGCCATCGCAGTCAACGCACTCCTTAGCGCAATCAGCGCACTCCTTAGCATCATCAGCAGCCTTCTGCTGACCACCACATGAAACCAAAGCAACAGCAGCAAACATAGCTGCAAATACAAACATCTTCTTCATAAGAATACTTTTATTTTGTTAAATTAAATCTATTTCGATTGACAAATATAATATAAATCCTCTTTAATCACAACTTTTTACTCAAAAAGTTTATCTTTTTATACTTTTACTGCTTATGCACACTATCGGGTAATATGCGGCTATCAGCACGCGTATTACCCAAATCCTCGAACTTTATAAACTCTCGTTTAGGGAACGACTCGGGATACTCGCCAACGAGTTGTGCCATAAGGTGACTCGCCTCCTCCAGCGTCAAACAGTCACCCACAGAGACCTTAAAGTAGGGACTCTCGTAGACCATATAGGCATTGATATGAGGATAGTTCTTCTGGAAGGTCTCAAGCACCTTGCGCGCATTGTCTCCAGCATATTGTCCATTATCCTTGAAGATGACAACACGATAGCCCTCAACCTCTTGGCGACGTGCCTTAGACTCAATCTCCGAAACGGCGCTACTCACCATGCCAGACTCTCTGACGCGCACCATAGCACCATCCATAGTGCGTGCGGCAAGCTCCCCACGCTTGTGCTCAACGCTCTGGGCACTGGCATCGTTCACACCACACACTACAGCCATAAAGGCGATAAAAAGTAGACTAAATACTCCTCTCATAATATACTTTATTTTATTTTCTATCTCACCTAATAATTGCTACCACCTCGCGCAAAGTCTCGCCCGACATCGTCGAGCTACCAAACAACTCCTTGACTGCGACATTCTCAGCCATAAGAGTGCGCTTAAAGAGCCCTGTACCACCACGCAGACGGTAGGAAAGCATCAGTTCGCTATTGGGGTCAAGCATACGCTCCAAGAGGCGAACAAGGACAAACGAACTGCGAGCCTTAAAACGCAATGGAACAAGCACCGTTGTGGTTCGCTTACCCCTAATGACAACCCTATCGCGCAACGATATTGTGGCAATCACCTCACCCTTAGATACAACATCGACTTCAGCCTCGTTGACCACCAACCTATGGCAAGTGTCGTTATCCACCTCTATGTAGAGGTTCATACCCGAGGTAGATAGGTGCGTGACATCTACCACGCGTACGATGTTCACCCTCTTGGCTATACGCTGCACAAGAGGCTCACACGCCTCAACATTAGCACAACTACAAACGAGCAGTATAGCTACAACGATAACCCTATGCCACCACGCCATAATACCAACGTAACTACTTAGTAGCTTCGTATATATGCGCCACGCCAAAGCTCTGCTTGCGACGCTTCACACCCTTGAAGCCCACGCTCTTAAGAATCTCCACAAAGCGCTCAGGTGCGGGGAACTCATCAATAGACTCTGGAAGGTAGATGTAGGCCTGCTTATCCTTCGAAATCATAGAGCCTATGCCAGGAAGAATACGGTGTGCGTACTGGGCATAGAACCAACGAATAATGCGGTTCTTGGGCACAGAGAGCTCCAGCACCACAAACTTGCCACCTTCGCGTAGTGTGCGACGTATCTCACTAAGACCGCGCTCCAAGTTCTCAAAGTTACGCACACCAAAGGCTACGGTAACAGCATCTATAGAGCCTGTCTCAACCATGGTGAGGTTCTCGGCATCACCCTTTTCGAGCATTATGCGCTCCTCCAAACCCTGCTTCTGCACCTTGCGACGTGCCACAGCAAGCATCTCCTCCGAGAGGTCTATGCCGAGAATCTGTGTGCGGTCTACGCGCTTTGCCATGGCTATAGCCAAGTCACCTGTACCTGTGGCTATATCCATAATTTTTGTCGCCTTCGAACGTCGTACAATACGCATAACTCTACGACGCCACATGCGGTCGAGGTTAAACGACATTATATGGTTGAGTCTATCGTAGCTTGGGGCGATATTATCGAACATCTCCTCCACTTGCTCCTTCTTTGTTTGCTCCTCGTTATAGGGTTTCATACTCTAATATTTTTATTCGTACCGCATTGTTTCGGCTGGCGATATACGCGCCGAGAAGGCTGCGGGTAGTAACATAACAATTAAGGTTATTACTATGGTTGCCACGATGGCTACACCCCACCAAAGCCAACATAGGGCTGCGGGCACAGCATCGAGCATATAATCCTCTGCCGAGAGTGGTATAACATGGTAGTAGTGCTCAACAAGAGCTATAGCGATGCCAATGGCTGCGCCCCACGCCACACCACGCACAACGATGAAGAGGGAGCGGTAGACAAAGAGCTCGACAATAGAGTTACGACGCATGCCAAGCGCGCGCAACTCACCAATCATGCGCTTACGCTCGAAGACTATGATGAGCAATGCTGTGGTCATATTAAGCAGCGCTACAATAATCATGATTACCACAATAACTACAGCGTTGACATCGTGCGTGGCTAACCAACTGAAGACATCGACAAAGATGTCGTCAACAGCATAGGCAGAGGCATAGATGCCCTCCATAAAGTAGATGTCGAGGAGGTGGTTGTTGTAGTGGTCTGCCATTGCTCGTCGGTCAACACCATCCTTGAGCCACACCTCGTAGCCCGTAATCATCATATCGTCGCCCTCGTAGAGACGCGAGACATTGCGAATATCGGTGAGGAGATAGGTATTATCTAAGGCATCAACGCCCGTGCGATAAATGCCCGAGACAGCAAACCTGTCGCGCAGTATGGAGCCACCGTGGTCAATAAAGACCATCTCTATGCGGTCGCCAACCTCAACATCCATCTTGCGTGCCACAGCCTCGCTTATAAGCACATCCTTGGAGCGCGGCTCTCCCGTAAAGCGGGGTAGCTCACCCCGCACAAGACTCTCGCGATAGAAACTTATGTCGTAGAGCGAGTCTACACCCTTGAGTAGCACACCCACGATGTTATCATCACTCTTGATGACACCCTCCTTGCTACGATATGCCGAGTAACGCTCCACGCGCTCATCGTCGAATAGAGCCTCTATGGCATCGTTGCGCTCAATGGCTATGCTCGACACCACACCACGACTCTGGGGTGCTGTAATAACCACATCACTCACCGTGCCAGAAATCTTGGCATCGAGTTCCTCCTTGAAGCCTATGACCACCGAGAGAGTAACTATCACCACAGCGAGACTCACGGCAGTCGCTATGGTCGCCACACGCTCCATAACTCCAGCCTTGTTGCCATCACGGCGACTTGATAATCGTCGCGCTATGTAGAACTCTGTTCGCATAGATAAACTTCTATGGTTATTACATAATATATCAATTTGCAAAGATACTAAAAAAATAGTAAAGACAAATGAGGTTTTTTCATCAAAAGTGTTCTATTTTTGTAAAACGAAATTATAGAGTACAATTATGAGAAAATTAAAACAACTTCTTCCACTTATCGCCATAGTTTTGGCGAGCATCTTCACATCATGCTATCTAAACCAACCTATTAATCCTACGATAGAGTCAGGACCATTAGCGATAGATATTTTACAAAGTCCAATGGATGTTGATGCTGAGGGTGGTAGTTACACTATTGGCGTTATACCTAACATTGAGCTCGATGCTGAACTATTGGAGATAGAGAGCACCGAAGCATGGCTCATATGCGAAGAGATTAACACAGAATATCTTATTATCACCATAGAGCCAAATACTGACAATGAGGAACGCTACGCAGATTTCATTATCTCGTACGATGGTGAAAGCTGTCAGCGCTTCACAATACGCCAGCTTGCAAAAGAGTAATTAAGACTAAATATCCTGAGGAATTGGGGGTTACTTCGGTAGTAGCCCCCAATTTTTTATAGCCCAACGCAGTCACTGCAAATTATTCATTTCCAACTTCATATCACAATACTCACCCACATAATAGATAATAAAATATATATTATGAATAAAAAAAATGATGTAAATATTTTCTTTTTTATTAATTTTATTATACTTTTGCAAAAACATATTTTTAATATTTGTGACTATGAGAATTTTTAAACCCCTATTTGCATTGGCAGCCCTTGTGTGTGTGGGCTTGCTTTCGAGTTGCGAACAAGACCCCGCAACAAATAATCCACAGGAGAACTCTTGTGTTATCAACATCAGCGATACAACGCTCGATGTATCATCTGAGGGTGGTGACTACACCATCGAACTAACTGTGACAAACGCCATTGGCGATGTTAAGGTTGCGGCAAAGAGCGATGCAGAGTGGCTCACCGTGAAGGAGACAACAACAACATCGGTTGTTGTTAATGCGGCATTCAACAATGAGGAGAGTGCGCGTGAGACAACACTTACAATCAAGTACCCCGAGGCCGAGGATGTTGTTATTAGCGTAACGCAGGCTGGCAAGGATGGCGACCCCTACACGCTTGCTATTAAGGATGTTACCTACAATAAATTTGTGTCAGACATAACTGCGCAGAATGATGAGAACTACTATGTTATCTACTCATCAACCGTATCATACTTCCAGGAGATGGGTATTGCCGACGCGGATGCCCTCTTGGATGACGACTACAACTTCTTCTCGCAGTATGCGGGTGCTTACGGCTTAGGTCTTCAGGACTTCATGGTTCAGTTTGGCTTAGTGCGTCAGGGCGATGTATCGGTTGACTGGACAAGCCTTGTTCCCGCGGAGAAATATGTTGTCTATGTCTACGGTATCAAGTTTAACGAGGATGGTAGCGACTACACCGTAACTACGCCTATCTTCCATGAGGTTGTTGAGACACCTATAAACGAGTTGGGTGAGGTCTCATTCACAAAGCTCATTGAATCTATTGATGGTCCAAACGTTAAATACAAAATTACCCCAGATGGCTACGATGGATACTACACAACAATAGTTATTGACCCATCACACAATTTGTTCTTCGATCCAACTGCGGGCGCAGACCCTAACTATGATATTAATGTAGCACAGTACTGGATGAATATGGTGAACTCCTATATGGGCTATTATGGCATGAGTGCCGAGGATATCATCGCTGAGGAGTGTTACAAGGGTGAAAATACGTTTGAGGAGGTATTGCTGGCTAATAGCGACTATATGGTTATCATCATGCCAATAGACATCGTTGACGGCCTTCCAATGTTGTGTGCAAGTCCCACTATGTTTTGGATTACAACAGGTGATGTAGCACAGTCGGATATGACATTCGATATCGAGCTTAACGCTTGCTACACTCGCGTGTTGGACTTCACCGTAACACCTTCTACCAATGAGAACTACTCTATCCTCATCCTCAATAAGTCGGCTCTTGAGGGCCTCACTACCGACGAGGAGATTATCGACTACGCCGTGAATGGCTACTGGCTCGATGAGTATCAGGGTGCGTACAACTACTACAACTGCTACCTCCGCCCCGAGACCGAGTACTCGATTCTTGTCTTTGGCTACTATGGTGGCGTTGCGACAACAGGCCTCACACGCCTCGATGTCAAGACTGATCCCGTGGCTGCAGCCGAGAATAGCGTGACAGGCATTGTTACCTATGGTCCCTACGACCCAGTTGCTATTTCGCAGCTCGATCCTGCATATGCAAACCTTGCAAGCTACGCAGGTTACTTTGTGGTTGTACACTGGCTCGAGACCGCAAGCGCTGACTACGCAGGTGTATATCACTACATCTACGAAACTGCAACCGTAGACTCTTATGGCGACCAGGCAATTTTTGATGACCTTGTCTACTACTCATACTACGATGTTATGGCCGATGCTGGAGCGTTCGACACAGAGTATGTGATTGCAGGTGTTGTTCAGGACTACCGCGGTAACTACAGCGATATGGTCTATAGTGAGCCATTCACCTACACAACTGACCAGTTACGCGATGCGCAGGAGTTCCTCGACCTTATGAATGGCGACACTCGCAGCGGCAAGGTTCAGGTGAGCCTCGTAGGTCGCAACGAGATAGTTGCCCTACCTAAAGCGAAGTAGTAGCGACTTAATATATAGATTTGGGGGTTGTCCAGCAGCTATTTACTGCTGTGGCAACCCTCAACTATTTACGGTAGGGTGTAGTTGTTAACAGTGCATTGTTGATAACCGATAATAACTTATAATAATTTGTGGGCGAAAATTCATTGCTCAATGGTGAAATTTTCCTAAATTTGTGCTTCGATAAATCATTCGCTATGGCAAAGCAGAACAACAAATATTCGAAAAATAATCAGGAGGCTTTCGAGAAACTCACTGGCATAGATGGGACAGTACCCCCACAATCAATAGAACTTGAGCAGGCTGTACTTGGAGCGTTGATGCTTGAGCGCGATGCTATCATCGACGTTCAGGAGTATGTCAAGGCTGAGACCTTCTATCTTGAGGAGCACAGAATAATATTTAAGGCTATTCAGGAGCTATCCTTCGAGATGAAGGCTATCGACCTCTACACCGTCACTGAGCGCCTTAAGTCGCAGCGCGAGTTGCAAAAGGTGGGTGGCGCACCCTATCTCGCGGAACTTACACAGAAGGTGGCATCGGCAGCTCACATCGAGTTCCACGCCAAGATTATCGCACAGAAGTATGTTCAGCGCGAGCTCATACGCTCGGCAACCGAGATTGAGCGCCGCTCCTACGACGATGAGGTGGATGTTACGGAGCTTATTGGCTTTGCCGAGCAGGAGATATTCCGCGTGTCGGAGGGTAACGTAAAGCGCTCGGTGCAGGCTGCTTCCGACATCTTGCGCAAGGCGCTGGCACAGATTGAGGAGGCCTCGAAAACTGCGGGCGAGTATAATGGTGTGCGTTCGGGCTTCACCGACATCGATGCCGTTACGCTCGGATGGCAGCCCTCGGACCTTATCATCATCGCGGCGCGACCATCAATGGGTAAGACAGCCTTCGTGCTTACCATGGCGCGCAACATGTGCGTTGAGTTAAAGACCCCCGTAGCCTTCTTCTCACTTGAGATGTCGTCGGTGCAGCTTATGAACCGACTCATCGTTGCCGAGACACAGCTTAACTCTAAGGATTTGCGTACGGGTAACCTAACGCCTGCGCAGTGGACACACCTCGAGTCGCAGACTGTGGAGTTGGGCCGCTCACCACTTTATATTGATGATACGCCTGCGCTCTCGGTCTATGAGTTCCGTTCGAAGGCTCGCCGCCTAAAGACGCAATACGACATCCAGCTCATCATCATAGACTATTTGCAGCTTATGACAGCCTCGACACCCGAGACGCGAGGTAACCGTGAGCAAGAGGTGTCGCTTATCTCGCGTACGCTCAAGGCTATCGCCAAGGAGCTTAACGTGCCTATCATAGCACTTTCGCAGTTGAGCCGTAACGTGGAGAACCGTGGTGGCTCAAAGCGTCCACAGCTCTCCGACCTTCGTGAGTCTGGTGCAATTGAGCAGGATGCCGATGTTGTAGCCTTCATCCACCGTCCCGAGTACTACGGCCTTACGACGGATGAGAACAATATGCCTACGGCGGGTATGGCCGAGATTATCATCGCCAAGCACCGTAACGGTGAGGTTACGGATGTCCCCTTGCGCTTTATCAAGGAGCAAGCGAAGTTCGCCGATGCCGACTCTTCGGTTACGGCAGCTGTCGTGGCACAGGGTGCGAACTATGGCCGCGAGGAGAGCTACGACGACTTCTCGTCGAGTGCCAACAACATGCCTCCTATGGGTATTGCACCTATGGGCATGGCGGTAGGTGTCCCCAACGAGTTTGACCTCGGTGCGCCATCCATGGGCTTGGGTGCACCAAAGACATTGGACGACGCCCCATTTTAGTTAGTGGGTAACTTATCGCGCTAATAATCGAAATTACTTATTTGCACTGATATATGTTTGTAAGGGTACATACGGGTGCTATTTCGGGTATCGAGGCTATTGCTGTGACTGCCGAGGTTAATGTCGCTTCGGGAGGCTTAGGCCTATTTATCGTTGGTCTCCCAGACAACACCATCAAGGAGAGTCAGGAGCGCATACAGGCCGCCTTTGAGAATTCGGGCTTTAAGCTCCAGGCGAAGAAGACCGTCGTCAACCTCGCCCCTGCCGACCTGCGCAAGGAGGGCTCGCAGTATGACCTACCCATCGCTATAGGCATCCTCACAGCTACCGAGCAGATTAATACAGATATGCTTGCCGACTCTATGTTCATCGGTGAGCTATCACTAAATGGTAAGCTACGCCCCGTGAAGGGTGTGCTACCTATTGTTGCCATGGCACGCGATATGGGCATCAAGCGTATCTTCATGCCCGAGGAGAATGTCTCGGAGGGTGCTGTAGTTGAGGGTGTTGACACCATTGGCGTAGGTTCACTATTGGAGGTTTGCGAGATACTATCGGGTCGTATGCCCTATACACCTGCTGAACACACCTTAAGCGAGGAGGAGGTAGCGGCACAGAGTGAGTATGCCGAGGACTTCTCGGATGTTAAGGGTCAAGCATATGTAAAACGCGCATTGGAGATTGCCGCAGCGGGTGGCCACAACGTCATCATGGTGGGAGCTCCAGGCTCGGGTAAGACGATGCTTGCGCGCCGCATGCCGAGCATCATGCCTCCGATGACCTTGGAGGAGGCACTCGAGACAACAAAGGTACACTCCGTGGCGGGTAAGATAGGTGCTCATCGCGGTCTTATCTACACGCGCCCCTTCCGCGCTCCACACCACCTTACATCACAAGTGGCACTCATAGGCGGTGGTCAGTCGCCACAACCTGGCGAGGTGTCGTTGGCGAATAATGGTGTCTTGTTCCTTGACGAGATGCCCGAGTTTGGTCGCAATGTGTTGGAGGTGTTGCGCCAGCCTCTTGAGGATAGGCATATCACCATTTCGCGCGCAAAGTATTCGGTAGATTACCCCGCTAACTTTACGCTTATAGCATCGATGAACCCCTGCCCCTGCGGCTACTACAACCACCCCACAAAGGAGTGTACATGCTCTGCTGCCGCGGTACATCGCTATATGGCGCATATCTCGGGTCCGCTGATGGACCGTATCGACATACACATCGAGGTTACACCCGTCTCTATTAGCGAGATGTCGGATACTACGCCCGCGGAGTCGAGTGCTACAATACGAGAGCGTGTCATTAAGGCTCGCGAGGTGCAGTTGCGCAGGTTCGAGGGTCTCGACATACACGCCAATGCCATGATGAACAGCGCTATGCTACGCAAGTTTGCTCCGCTTGATAGGGCATGCTCGGAACTCTTGGAGCGTGCCATGAGCCACCTAAACCTCTCGGCGCGTGCCTACGACCGCATCATAAAGGTTGCCCGTACCATTGCCGACCTTGAGGGTGCTGAGCATATAGCGCCACACCATATATCAGAGGCTATAGGCTACCGCTCGCTTGACCGCGAAAATTGGGGTAGATAGGTAACAATATTTTGTACAACAGGGAATGACCCCCATATGCATAGTGTAAAATATATAGCATAGTCTTTGATGGCTATGCTATTTTAATTACAGAGTATAAGGTTCTCTCATTAAATTACATTGCACAAATTGTAAAATTTCTATATCTTTGTACAAGAAAAAAACTATAAAAACGTGCAACTATGAATTTTTGGAAATCATTTGGAGCATCACTCCTTGCATTCGTATCGATATCATTTATGTATATTGGTGCTGCTATTGCTTTTTGCTTCGTTATAATTCTAACACTGGATATGGAGGTGGAGAGTGTGCCGAAACAGAGTATCTTGTATATAAACCTCTCGGAGAGTGTTACCGACGCACCCCCAACCTCAACATTTGGTGTCATAGACCCCACAACCATGACTTTTGAGGAGCCTGTAACAATACTACAAACTCTCTCGGCTATTGAGAACGCCGCTAAAGATAAACGAATCAAGGGTATATGTATCTACTGCAATGGCGTTGGCACAATTTCGGCTGCCAACATCGAAGAGTTACGTTCAGCACTGCTACGATTTAAAGAGTCGGGAAAATTTGTCGTTGCATACGATGATGCCTACACACAGAGCGAATACTACCTCGCCTCTGTTGCTGACGAAATTCTTATCAATCCTGAGGGCTCACTCGAATGGCGAGGCGTAAGCTTCACAAACATATACTTTAAGGGCCTCTTAGATAAGCTCGATGTAGATATTGAAATCTTCCGCCCCACAGATTGTAGGTTTAAGAGTGCCGTAGAGCCATATATCCGCACCGATATGTCGAAGGAGGACCGCCTACAGATGGAGAGACTATCATCATCAATTTGGGAGGGTATTGTCAACGATGTTGCTCTAAGTCGTAACCTCGATGCTGAGGCACTTAAGAGCTATGCTGCCAACCTCGATATTAATCTACCAGAGGATGCACTTACATATGGCATGGTAGATAGAATAGCATATGAGGATGAGTTATTCAACATTTACGATAGTTATGGAGTAAAGCGTAATGAGTTTGGTCTTCACAACACTATCTCTTTAAGCGACTATGTCACCATCATAGGTATTGGACCTATGCGTGTGGCTGTAGGCGATAAGAGTGCTGTTGCCGATGTTGAAAAACCCCTTGTTGCAATCATATATGCTGAGGGTCAGATTGTCGATGGTAATATGTATACTGATGGTTATGTCTTTGGTTCGCGCCTTGCCGAGGAGTTGCGCCAGGCACGTTTGGATAAGAAAACTAAGGCTGTTGTTGTGCGCGTAAACTCTCCAGGTGGTTCTGCCTTAGCATCAGAGATTGCATGGCGAGAGATGACACTTCTTCAGCAGGCAAAACCTGTGGTTATTTCTATGGGTGATATGGCGGCAAGTGGTGGTTACTACATCTCTACACCTGCCGACTACATTTTCGCGGATAAGTTCACTCTAACAGGTTCTATAGGTGTCTTTAGCGTGTTATTCAATATTGAGGATACGCTTAAAAATAAGTTAGGCATCACATTGGACTCTGCAGGTACATCACCCTCAGCAGGTGGCGTAAACTTCTTCCTACCACTTACAGAGGAGCAGCGCGCATCGATGTCTGTTAGTGTAGATAAGATATACACTACATTTACCACGCATGTCTCAAAGGATCGTAACATACCTCTTGAAGATGTTTTGAATATTGCCGAGGGTAGAGTGTGGTGTGGTAGCGACGCCGTAGAGATTGGCTTGGTGGATGAGATTGGAGGTATTACGGAGGCTGTTGCCAAGGCTACACAGCTTGCAGGCATATCTAAAAACTATACCATCTACGAGTTTAATGCACCTCTAACACCCTTCGAGCAGTGGATTGAGGAGTTGGGTGCTATAGAAACCGTAAGCATGGGCTTCAACTACGATAACTACTACCACAACGCTGTTAGAGATCTCCTTATTGAGAATCCTATATTTATGACAAATAGTGGTATACAGGCTATCGTTCCAGGAGATATACACATGGAATTTTAGCACTGAAAGATAGATTCTGTGAACTGATTTTAAAGAACAATGTAGAAGTAAATACTAATTAACAATTATTATATATGAATGAACAGTTAGAACAACTTCTTAGAAACATCATACACCCCGAAACCAACGAAAATATCGTTGACAGCGGCTTTGTTGATCGCGCCGATAGGGGTGAGGATGGCTCTATAGCTATAACACTACGCTTCCAAAAGGCACGCGACCCCTTTGCACAGAAGATTAAGCGTCAGGTTGAGGAGCTTATGAAGACCTCATTCCCAGAGAATCAAACTATGGTCATCATTCGTGAGGCAGCACCCAAACCACGCCGCCAGGAGAATGTTACAACCACAACAGATATATGTCACGTTATCGCTATTGCTTCGGGTAAGGGTGGTGTAGGTAAGTCTACTGTTACTGCCAACCTCGCCGTAGCGCTGCGCCAAAGGGGTTGTAATGTAGGTATCCTTGATGCAGATATCTATGGTCCTTCGCAGAATAAGATGTTCGGTGTTGAGGGTTATATTCCCGATGCAGAGCGCGATGAGGAGGGTCACGACTTTATCATCCCTGCGCAGTCGTTGGGCATTAAGGTTATGAGCATAGGCTTCTTTATTAAGCCTACCGATGCCTTGATGTGGCGTGGTGGCATGGCTGTGAATGCCCTTCATCAGCTCATCCACCAGACA
>JAZRAW010000007.1:0-7071 GCA_045634765.1 Alistipes sp. | reverse complement strand
TCAGGTACCAAGCCGATAGCGTAAACGATGTACTTAGTGTTCTGCTCGAGCTCGGTGATTCTCCATGAGTTGTAAGTAGTCTCCAAAGCACGTGACAACCACTCCTCGCGGCTCATCTTTGAGGGATCCCACATTGAGTCGATAAGCTCATCGTTGTAACGCTTGATAGCGTCATCGTTAGCACCATACTCCTCGTATGTAGCGTAGGTCATTACGTTGAACATATGTGGGAATGGCTCTACGTATGGCTGGAACGATACAGAAGCCTCAGTTGTAGTAACATCAGCTACAGTAACGATGATGTCAGCGTCAACCATATCTGCCTCCTCGGTACGGAACTCAACCTTGGTAAGAGGAGTTGTAACCTCGCCACCGAAGTAGCCGAATACCAAGCAGAAGTAATCCTTGTTAGGGATCATTGGGCAGTCAGTAACGGTTGCAGTACCAGAGTACATATTGTTGCCGATTGTTGAGCCCTGTGAACGGATAATCTCGTCGATAATCACCTCGTCAGAGAGCAATTCGCCGTTCTCGTCGATGAAGTACTCCTTAAGCTCGAACAAAGCAACGTATGACTCGTTGTGCTCGGGACGAACATAGAATGTAGCGCGGTCATCCTCTACGTAGCCCTGAGTAACCTCGAATGTGTTAACACCAGGCGAAGCTGTCTTAACCTCGAGCACCTGAGCCTCAGTAGTAGTTGTACCGTCAGCACCGATACCGATAGCGAATACGTAGTAGTATGAGTTAGGCTCGACACCATCCTCCAAAGTGAAGTCCTGAGCGATGGTACCGTAGTTTGAGATAGCACCAACTGCATAAGAAACAGTTACACTATTCTCCGATGCCAAAGCAGGGATATACTCTGCCATGAAAGCGGGGATGTTTGCAGCGTCGCTCAAACAGTACTCCTCATACATCCATGCGGGGAACACGTCGTAGTAGTAAGCTACGGTGTCATCCGATGGAATGATAGTGAATGAGAATGAGTTTGCTGTGATGTTGTCGCCAGCCAAGATATCGAATGTGCAGTCGAGCTGCTCAACCTTAGTAGTCTTGAACGAGAGTTTGTTTACAGTAGTCAAAGCCTCACCGTTGACGTTCATACCGTACATATAGAGTACATACTCGGTGTTAGGCTCAAGATACTGATAGCGCCACTCGATGTCGCCTGTCAAAAGGTTGTCTGCCAAGAGCTGTGCGAGTGGTGTACCATAGTACTCGGCCATATAGTTGAGGTATGCGATGTCTGAAGCAATGATCTCCTCGTCAGTCTCTGGCATATCCTCTGTAACCTGGAGCTGATACCAGTAGGTCATCTCCTTATTCTCTGGCTCAATTGTGAGGAACACGTCGCCTGAGTGAAGGCTTGTAAGTGTAACAGTGAAGTCCTCCATAACAACGGGCTCGCCGCTCTCGGGCTTAACCTCAGGGGTTGGCTTTTCAGTTGGCTCATTGGGTGTCTCGCAGCTCACAGCACCAAATGCGAGCAACGCTACGAGAACCATTGAAGACAAAAAGTTAATTTTTCTCATAGTTAATTTTAGTTAATGTTAAATGTGATTTGTGTTATTAATTAAAATAATTTATTCTTCTTTATGAATTATTTGCACATATCGTTTTACACCCTCGTCACGAGTAAGTAAAAAAAATAAAAATCAGCGCTTTACATTATTTATATATTGGGGCGCAAATTTAAAAAATAAAAATGAATTTCACAAAATATTCCACATTTTTATTCATAAAAATCGCCGCACACAAATAAAGATTTCGCAGTCTCATTTTTTATTCGTATATTTGCCAACTAAAGCGAAATTCAATAAAACAACATAACTATGGCAGACGAGAAAATTATATTTTCGATGGTTGGTGTGAGCAAGGTGCTTAACAACAACAAGAAAATTTTGAACAACATCTACCTGTCGTTCTTCTATGGCGCAAAGATCGGTATCATCGGTCTCAACGGCTCGGGTAAGTCTACCCTCATGAAGATTATCGCAGGCATCGACAAGAGCTTCCAGGGCGAGGTGGTATTCTCTCCCGGCTACAGCGTTGGCTACCTCGAGCAGGAGCCACAGCTCGACCCCACAAAGACCGTTAAGGAGATTGTCGAGGAGGGCGCAGCTGAGACCGTAGCACTTCTCAAAGAGTATGAGGATATCAACATGAAGCTCTGCGAGCCTATGGATGACGACGAAATGGCGCGTCTTGTTGAGCGCCAGGGCGAGCTCTACGAGAAGATTGACCAGGTGAACGGTTGGGAGCTCGACAGCGTCTTGGAGCGCGCGATGGATGCGTTGCGTTGTCCCGATGGCGACCAGCCCGTGAATGTTCTCTCGGGTGGTGAGCGTCGTCGTGTAGCGTTGTGCCGTCTTCTCTTGCAGCAGCCCGACGTCTTGTTGTTGGATGAGCCTACCAACCACCTCGATGCAGAGAGTATCGACTGGTTGGAGCAGCACCTCCAGCAGTACAAGGGTACGGTTATCGCCGTAACCCACGACCGTTACTTCCTCGACAATGTAGCAGGTTGGATTTTGGAGCTTGACCGCGGTGAGGGTATTCCATGGAAGGGCAACTACTCAGGCTGGTTGGAGCAGAAGACCCAGCGCATGGCGATGGAGGAGAAGCAGGAGAGCAAGCGTCGTAAGACCCTCGAGCGCGAGTTGGAGTGGGTACGCATGTCTCCCTCGGGTCGTCACGCAAAGTCTAAGGCACGTCTCTCGGCATACGACAAGATGATGAATGCCGACACTAAGGAGCGCGAGGAGAAGCTCGAGATTTACATCCCCAATGGTCCACGTTTGGGCGACCTCGTTATCGAGGCACAGGGCGTGACTAAGGCCTTTGGCGACCGCGTGCTTTATGAGAACCTTGAATTTGCTCTTCCACCCGCAGGTATCGTGGGTGTTATCGGTGCTAACGGTACTGGTAAGACTACCCTCTTCCGCATGATTATGGGCTTGGAGGAGCCTACTGCAGGTAGCTTCCGCGTAGGTCCTACCGTGAAGCTTGCCTATGTTGACCAGCAGCACAAGTCTATCGACCCCGAGAAGACCGTATACGAGGTTATCTCGCAGAATAGCGACCTCATCCAGTTGGGCAACCGTCAGGTTAATGCCCGCGCATATGTCGGCCGCTTCAACTTCAACGGCGCAGACCAGGAGAAGAAGTGCGGCGTGTTGTCTGGTGGTGAGCGTAACCGCCTCCACTTGGCATTGGCACTCAAGGAGCAGGGCAATGTACTCCTCCTCGATGAGCCTACCAACGATATCGACGTTAACACACTCCGTGCATTGGAGGAGGGTCTCGAGAACTTTGCAGGCTGTGCAGTAGTCATCTCGCACGACCGTTGGTTCTTGGACCGTATCGCAACGCACATCCTCTCGTTCGAGGGCGACTCGAAGGTTGTCTTCTACGAGGGTTCATACTCGGAGTACGAGGCATGGAAGAAGGCACAGGGCGAGGACACAACTCCCAAGCGCGTTAAGTATAAGAAACTTTTGGCAGAGCAGTAGTAGATATGGCACAGAAACCTTCAATACCAAAGGGTACGCGCGACTTCTCTCCAGAGGAGATGATGCGCCGCACATACATCTTCGATACTATTAAAGGCGTGTTCCGCCTCTTTGGCTATGCACCATTGGAGACTCCCTCTATGGAGAACCTCTCGACACTGCTCGGCAAGTATGGCGACGAGGGCGACAAGCTCCTCTTCAAGATACTCAACTCGGGCGACTACGGTGCAAAGCTCTCAGAGGATGAGCTTCGTCAGGCATCGAAGATTTCGGAGAAGGGTCTTCGCTACGACCTCACCGTTCCCTTTGCGCGCTACGTCGTGCAGCACCAGAACGAGATTGTATTCCCCTTCAAGCGCTACCAGATTCAACCCGTATGGCGTGCTGACCGCCCACAGAAGGGTCGCTACCGCGAGTTCTACCAGTGCGATGTAGATGTTATCGGTTCGAAGTCGTTGCTCAGCGAGGTGGAGTTGGTTGACATCGTAGCCCGCGTATTTGCGAAGCTCGGCATCTCGGTGACGCTCAAGATGAACAATCGCAAAATATTGTTCGGCATCGCAGAGTCTATCGGTCACGCCGACAAGATGATTGACATCACCGTTGCTATCGACAAGCTCGACAAGATTGGCTTAGATAACGTAAAGAGCGAGTTGCGTGAGCGTGGCATCGACGACGAGGCTATCAACAAGCTTCAACCAATCCTTGAGCTCAGCGGCACTAACGCCGAGAAACTTAGTAAGTTGAGCGAGGTGATTGGCTCGTCAGAGACAGGTATGCTCGGCATCGAGGAGATGCGCACCATCTTTGGTCATGTTGAGCGTTTGGGCATCGCCCTCACTCCCGAACTCGACCTCTCATTGGCTCGTGGCTTGAACTACTACACAGGCGCCATCTTCGAGGTTAAGGCGAACGACTTCGCCATCGGCTCAATTTCTGGTGGTGGCCGCTATGATGACCTTACGGGCATCTTCGGCATGCCTGGTATGTCAGGCGTGGGTATATCGTTCGGTGCAGACCGCATCTATGATGTTATGCTTGGGCTTAACCTCTTCCCCGAGGAGTTGGCTTGCTCAACTAAGGTACTCTTCATCAACCTTGGTGATGCAGAGGCTGAGGCTTCAATGCGCATAATGGGCACTCTCCGCGACAACGGCGTTGCGGCAGAGATATACCCCGAGGCTTCGAAGATGAAGAAGCAGATGGAGTACGCCAACCGCCGTGCTATTCCCTATGTCGTGATTATCGGCTCGGAGGAGCTTGCGGAGGGCATTGCAACAATCAAAGATATGCGCACTGGCGAGCAGGCTAAGGTGCGCTTCGAGGAGGTCGCAGAGCATATTAAGTAGTTATGCGCCGACTTCTCGTTACGCTGTCATGTATGATGTGTTGCTGGGCAGGCTTTGCCCAGCAGCACAATCAGCAACAGCTCGAAAAGCTAAATCAAGCATTTCATTATATCAGCAACAACTATGTTGACGATATAGACCTTGAACCACTTGTGGAAGAGGCTATTGACTCAGCGCTCAAAGAGCTTGACCCGCACTCGGAATATCTGACTCGCGATGAGTTGATGACGATGAACCAGAACATCAACGGCGAGTTTTCGGGCATAGGCATAAGCTTCTTAACTCTGCGCGACACAATCATCGTAACACGCACCATTGAGGGGTCACCCTCCGAGCGCGCAGGACTCAGAAAAAACGACCGCATACTCTCCGTTAACGGCACACCACTCGTAGGCGTAATGCGCACCGAGGCAGTGGAGCTATTGCGTGGCGCTAAGGGTAGCACCGCCACCCTATCCATACTACGCAACGGGCAGATTATAACAAGGGATGTTGTTCGCGACGACATACCGACAAATGCCATAAGTGCTGCATTCATGTTCGACAATGGCATAGCATACATTCGCGTTGATAGTTTCCTCAGCAAGACTACGACAGAAGAGTTTTGCGACGCCATAAAGAGCCTAAAAACAGAGCCCAAAGCCATCATTGTGGACCTCAGAGGCAATATCGGAGGTCTCCTACCCTCGGCGATACGCTTCACTGAACTCTTCCTAAATCGCGGCGACATAATTGTCACGGTTGAGGGACGTAATAATAGCACCACATACCACGCATCTAAAACAGGCATCTATGCCGACATCCCCACTGTTGTGCTTATTGATGAGGATACAGCCTCTGCGAGCGAGATTGTTGCTGGTGCGCTTCAAGATCACGACCGAGTGACTATCATTGGTCGCCGTAGCTTTGGCAAGGGCTTGGTGCAGAGGGTTGTAAAATTCAAGGATGAGTCAGGCATGAAGATTACAATTGCACGCTATAAGACCCCATCGGGTCGCATTATCCAGCGTCCTTATACCAATGGTGAGCGTGATGAATATATAGCCGACCGTGAACGATATGCTCCAATTGACACCACATCGATGCCAGACTCTCTAACATACACCACACTAAACCTTAAGCGCAAAGTGTATGGTGGCGGAGGCATCTCTCCAGACATCTACATCAAGGCTGAACAGACGGAGCACACCCCATATACAAGAGTTGTAGCAGAGAATGATATTATTGAGGAGGTCATAATCGACCTTTTTGACCGTATCCCCATTGACAAGTTCTTGCAACTATACCCCACACTCGATGAATATACGCACAACTTCACGTTGGATGATATCAGCATTAGCTATATGGACCAGCGCATTCAAGAGATAGCCCCCACAGCGCTTGATGACACCATAGGACGAAGCCAGTGCATTGAAGTTATCAAGGCACAAATCGCCGAGGAGGTATACTGCAGAGGCGCATACTATATGCTATATGGTCACAAATATGACATAACTGCCAAGGAGGCAATTAGTATACTATTGTTGCCTTAGGGGTATAATATAGATTTAGCGCCAAAAATTTGGTCAATTAACAAATAATACCTATCTTCGCTCTTTGGAATAAGCATACAATAACCCTTAAAACCCATTAAATATGACCTCGGACAGACTCAACAGTTTTGACCATGATGAGCATAGTGATGTTGTTCAATCAAAGGCTGCGCGTGCAGGTAAGCGCACCTACTTCTTCGATGTTAAGGAGACACAATCTGGCGACTACTACCTTGTCATAACGGAGTCTCGCCGCCGCTTTAACGAAGATGGCTCAGCAAACTACACTCGCAACCACATATATCTATACAAGGAGGACTTTGACAAGTTCGTAGGTGGCATGAGTGAGATGATAGAATTCATCAAGACTCAGAAGCCTGAATACTTTGAGGCATTGGAGAGTGCCGAAAAAGAGGAGTAGAGATAAGTAGGGGCTGACTAAAAAGTAACTTAGCCAGCCCCCATAACCTAAGAGGGTGAATAAAAAGATGTAGTTTTAGGCTTGCGAAGCCCGAAAAAGCGGAGTTTACTTATGCGTAAATGAGCATTTTGAGGGCAAGCCAATTTGTTGAGAGAATAGTGCAGATACTTTCGCTCGGCGAATTTCGAGGCGATGGGCTGTACTTAGGCGTACTGCCCATTGATGAGATAATTCGTTAGCGGAAGTAGATGCGC
>JAZRAW010000006.1:0-4152 GCA_045634765.1 Alistipes sp. | reverse complement strand
ACAGGTACACGCGACGGTATCACCGCTACACAGATGGATATCAAGGTTGACGGCCTCTCATACGAGGTGTTGGCAAAGGCTTTGGAGCAGGCACGTCAGGGTCGCTTGCACATCCTCAATAAGATGGTTGAGACTATCGCTGAGCCTCGTGAGGACTACAAACCATTTGTACCTCGTATCGTGCAGATATCTATTCCACAGGAGTTCATCGGTGCTGTTATCGGCCCTGGTGGCAAGGTTATCCAGGAGATTCAGAAGACTACTGGCACAACAATCACCATCACAGAGGTTGACGAGAAGGGTATCGTTGACATCTTCGGTCAGGATAAGGCAGCTTTGGATGCAGCTTTGGCACGCATCAAGGGCATCGTTGCAGTTCCCGAGATTGGTGAGACATACAACGGTAAGATTCGCTCTATCGTAGACTTCGGTGCCTTCGTAGAGATTCTCCCAGGTAAGGATGCTTTGCTCCACATCTCGGAGATCGACTACAAGCGCTTCGAGACTATGGAGGAGACTGGTCTTAAGGAGGGCGATATGATTGAGGTTAAGCTCATCGCCAAGGATGCAAAAACAGGTAAGCTTAAGCTCTCTCGCAAGGTGCTTCTTCCTAAGCCCGAGGGTTGGGTAGAGCGCGAGCCCCGCGAGCGTAAGCCACGCCCCGAGGGTGACAAGGGTGAGAAGCGCGGTGAGCGCGGCCCACGTCGTGAGCGCCACTAATAGATTAAATGTCGTTGAGCGCTATATATAAATAATGTATAGCGCCACGATGTTGATTATAGCAAGCAGAAAACCAATTTTAATTATTTAACTATTTATTAATTTCTATGAAGAATCTTTTTAAGGTGAGCGCTGTGCTCGCAGTTGCGGTTTTGACACTTTCTGGCTGTAACTGTTTCAAGAAGATGGCTAAGAACCAGGATGATGTAAAGCTTACTTGCACTCCTGAGGTCTTGGTTTTGAACAACGGTACAGTTGAGGCTGACATTACTGTTGATTTCCCTGTAAAGTATTTCAACGCTAAGGCTGTGTTGAAGGTTACTCCCGTTATGGTATTCGAGGGTGGCGAGGTACTTGGTACAACTCAGTATTTCCAGGGTTCAAAGGTAGATGACAACTACACTGTTATCGATAAGAAGCAGGGTGGTAGCTACACTATGCACGTATCTTTCCCATACGACGAGCGTATGGCATGCAGCGAGCTTCAGCTTCGCGCAGAGATCAAGTGTCCTAAGGGTGCTTGCAAGGAGTTTACTTTGGTAAACCTCAACAATGGTGCTATCCCTACTAAGGAGGAGGCTGCTATCTTGGCTGCTGGTGGCGCTGAGGCTTTGGCATTGAAGAAGGCTTTCGGTCTCACTATCGCTCAGGGTGTTAACACTTTGCAGGGTGACCTTAACTATGCTGATGCAATGCAGGATATGGCTACTGGCTACAAGAACGTAACTACTGAGGTTACTAAGGCAAGCTATATGTACGCTATCAACTCTTCATACTTGCCTAAGTCAGCACAGTCAAGCGAGGAGCTCACAGCATTCCAGCAGAATGTTGCTGCTCAGAAGGACAACGATCGCATCAAGCAGAACATCTATGTAAATGGTTATGCTTCACCTGATGGTCCTGAGAAGTTCAACGATACTCTCTCTGCTGCTCGTAGCAAGTCTGGTAAGAAGGCTGCTGAGAAGATGCTTGCTGACATGGGCTTGGAGCTCGACGCTGCATCTTATGGTGAGGACTGGGAGGGCTTCCGTGAGCTCGTTGCTGCCTCTGATATCGAGGATAAGGAGCTTATCCTCTCTGTACTTAACAGCTATGAGTCATCTTCTGAGCGTGAGGCACAGATCAAGAACATGTCTCAGGTATTCGGTGCTTTGAAGAGCGATATCCTTCCACAGCTCCGTCGTACTCAGCTTGTAAACAGCTCTGACATCACTGGTAAGACTGACGATGAGATGATCGCTTTGGTTCGCGCTGGTCAGTTCGACGCACTCAACGTTTTGGAGAAGCTCCACATTGCTTCTACTGGTAAGCTCACTCAGCAGGAGAAGATCGCTGTGTTGGAGGCTGCTGCTGTTGAGGGTGGTGCTGTTGCATACAACAACCTTGGTGTAGCATATGCTGAGGCTGGTGATGGCGTTAAGGCTGCTGAGGCTTTCGCAAAGGCTGTTAAGGCTGGTGGCAACGCTACTGAGATCAACAACAACCTCGCTCTCGTTAACCTTATGAACGGTAACACTGAGGCTGCTAAGGCTTACACAGCTAACGCTTCTAAGCAGGCTAAGGCTCTTGCTGCAGCTGCTGAGGGTAACTACGCACAGGCACAGTCTGAGCTCACTGGTTACAACGCTGCTATCGCTGCAACAATGAACGCTGACTACACAGCTGCTAAGCAGTTCATCGCTAACGATGATTCTGCAGAGGCTGACTACCTCCGCGCTGTAATTGCTGTTAAGCAGGGTGACATGGCTACTGCTACTGCAGAGCTTAAGAGCGCTATCTCTAAGGATGCTTCTTACGCTGAGCGTTGCAAGATCGATGTTAACCTCCGTCAGTATATCGGCAACGAGATCAAGTTGTAATTTGATGTGATAAGCCGCAATTTGCGGCATAGCACTGAAAATAAACTACCCAGGGCAGTACGTCAAGTACTATCCTGGGTAGTCTCTTTTATGATGTACAATCCCATGCTTTGCGACTCTGATGCGAAATGTCGTGTAGTGCGTTGAGTAGTGCGTTGTCGCGGACTGGTCATTTAGGCAGACTGTGTTACATAGGTTCTGCTGGGTTCTGCTGGGGAGTTAGCACGCTACCTCACCCAATCACCCCACAAGACCCCACAAGACCCCACAAGACCTCAAAGACCTCACAAGACTTAATCACCACCGCAGCTTGCCCCATATAAACACCAAAGGCGGCTCGAAAGCCGCCTTTAGTATTAGTTCCCGAGGGAAGCTAATCCAAAATTATTTCTGTGCGAAGAATGCCTTGATATCCTCATCCTCCAAGATGTTCTGTGTCTGGAAAACATAAGCACCAGTCTTCTCTGACTTAACCATCTTGATGCACTTTGTGTACTTCTTTGCATTGCCCGTTTTGAGGGTTGCAACTACTTTCTTTGCCATACTTTACCTAGATGTTAAAATTACTTAATCTCACGGTGAAGTGTTACTCGCTTCAAGTAAGGATTGTACTTCTTACGCTCCAAACGGTCGGGAGTATTCTTCTTGTTCTTAGTGGTGATGTAGCGTGACATGCCTGCAACGCCGCTCTCCTTCTGCTCGGTGCACTCAAGGATCACCTGCACTCTGTTACCTTTCTTTGCCATTTTCTGTTACCTTTTTTTAGTAAACCTTCTTTGCGGCCTTTGCCTCACGGAGTGCTACTGCAAGACCCTTCTTGTTAATTGTTTTGATGCCGGCTGCTGATACCTTCAAAGTGATCCAACGGCCCTCCTCCTCTGACCAAAAACGCTTTGTTCTCAAGTTTGGAGAGAACTTACGCTTGGTGCGGATGTGCGAGTGAGAAACGTTGTTACCCACCATCGCTACCTTACCAGTGATTTCACAAACTTTCATTGTACATTATTTTTTTCTTTCATGCCACCGTGGCACAAAAGCGCACAAAGATACACAAAAAAATTAATATGGCAATACTTTTTATGGATAGATTTGTGTGTATGTGTTAAATTCATTAAAAATCATACTGTTCATAATTGTGTATTTTGCCCAAAATAGGTTATATCTCCGATAAAACAGTAAGAGCGCCCCGAGGGACACTCTTATTTGCTATAGTCAAAATGATATTTGCTTAGTGTGGAATTTCATCACTATGCTTATCCCAAAAATCTTCAACTACATCATTCTTGAATTCATTACTTTCAATCCAATTATCTATAACCTCCTTTGCATATTCTTTCTCAGACTCATCCAATGAATCAATCCATTCAAATAGATCAAAGTATACCTCTCTGAAATCATCAACATCGCAATCCTTAGCTGCTTCGTATAACTTTTCGCAGTACCACTCGGCGCAATCCTCAGTAGCAGCTATGTTTTCGTAGTACCATTGGCATGATGTAAATAGTGCACATGTTGCCAAAATTAATAAATACTTCTTCATAATCATTGGGTGAGGCTCTATATATTCAAATTT
>JAZRAW010000005.1:0-9589 GCA_045634765.1 Alistipes sp. | reverse complement strand
GCTCCTCGGGGTTGTAGACAGCGATGGAGTGGCCACCGAAGTTCTTGACGAGCTTCATGCAGGGGATGTCCGTGGTACCATCGCCGAAGTATATCATGCGCGAGAAGGGCACGGGGCGCTTAGACTCCTCCATAAAGCGGTTTACATCCTTGGTGTCAAATACCGACTCCACGCCCTTATTAATTTTGAAGATGAACTGTGTCTTGTTGGTGTAGTTAACCGCCACGGCAGGCCAGTAGGCTATGCCGTCGACGTTGTAGAGGAACGAGCAGGCGTAGATGTTCTTGAACTCGTGGGCGATGGGTGTGCCCTCGATAATCTCTTTGAGGCCCGATGAGTTTACGTAGTGCAAGATGCGCACGCCACGCTCCTCGCCGTAGTTGTTAATGCGCTTGAACCACTCCTCCACGCCGCGGTAGAACTTGACGTTGCGACCCGACTCGCGGAATGCCTCACGTCGCAGAGATAGTCCCTTCGACTGCGCTGCCTGAATCATGCGTGCCATGTATGTCAGCACCTGGTCGGCATCCTGCTCCTCAGCCAGGGTGTTTGCCTCGTGCCAGAACTCCATGTTGCTTTTGCCCACAGCGGGGATGAAGTCATACTCCTGCATGTTGCCGGGTGCGAGTGTGCCGTCGAAATCGTATATCAGCGCTACGGTAATCTTCTCTTTCATAAGCTTGCGGTATGTTCTACAAATTAGTAAAAAGGTTATTTCGTGTTCAGGTGTTCTATTTCGGTCGCTTTTGAATCTATATTGGACTATTTCTCACCTTCATTTAGTTACAATGCCCGCATTGCGCCTTCATGGAATTTGAAAAATATCCTCAATATAGTTTTCAAAATCGCCTCGACCTAATTTATAGAACCTACCTTTTTTTTGTATAACCACTTCAAATATACAAAAAAAATCACTATTTTTGCAAAGATAATGTGTAAATATTTTAAATCGAGATAATTATGGAATTTAAGGAAGTAGTAAGAAAGCGCCGCTCTACGCGTCGCTATACAGGCAAACCCGTTGAGATAGAGAAACTTCGCTCAGCAATGGAGACTGCACTTCGCGCTCCCTCGTCAAAGAATACACGCTCTACACGCCTTATGGCTGTTACGAACCTCACGAAGGTGCGTGCGCTTGGTCGCCTCCGCGATTGGGGCTCAAGCCTCTTGGAGGAGGCGGGTGCAGCTATCGTCGTTATGGGTGACGAGGCGGCATCACCCATGTGGCAGACAAATGCTGCTATCATGGCTACGGTGTTGCAGCTTGCACTTGTGGATGAGGGACTCGCATCGTGCTGGGTGCATGTTGGCGACTACCGTACATTGCAGGACGATCCCGAGAGCCAGCGTAGCGAGGACTATGTTAAGGAGGTGTTGCCCGAGATACCCGCGGAGTACCGCATCCTCTGCGTAATCTCTATCGGTTATGCTGACTACACACCCAAGCCACTGCCCGAGTATGAGGGTCCCGAGCGCATCTTGTTCGCTGACTAAGGCAGGGAGTTTAAGGAGATTAAGGAATTTAATGAGATTAGGGGAGTTTAGTGCGCTAAACTCCCCTAATCTATTACTAATTGCTAATTGAGTATCTCAATAAGTCTCGCCACATCTTCCTTTGTGGTACTCCAACTCGTCACGAAGCGCACGATGCTATGCGTCTCGCCACGCGCACCCCAATAGTCGAACGACACCTCCTCGCGCAGGCTATCGATGACCTCGTTGGGTAGGCGGAAGAATTGCTGGTTGGTGGGCGACTCTATGACCACCTCATACCCCTTTGCACGGAAGGCCTCGCGTATGCGCAGCGCCAGTGCCACCGCGTGGCGACCAATCTCATAGTATAATCCATCTCTAAACATCGCCTCGAACTGCACGCCCGACAGCCTGCCCTTGGCGAGCAATGCGCCATGCTGCTTGACAAGCGGAAAGAGGTTTTTGAGTAGCGCGCGGTTGGTAACGACGAGTGCCTCGCCAAAGAGCGTTCCGAGCTTCGTGCCACCAATGTAGAAGACATCGGCAAGGCGCGCTATATCCTTTAGCGTGAAGTCGGCGCCCTCCGCTGCTAAGGCATAGCCCATGCGTGCGCCGTCTATATATAGAGGTATGTTGTGCTTGTGACATACGGCGCTCAGCGCCTCCAACTCCTTGAGCGAGTATACCGTGCCATACTCCGTCGGCTGCGATATGTAGAGCATGCCTGGTGCCACCATGTGTGGGTATGTCTCATCGGCATAGAACTCTGTGATGAAACGCTCCACATCCTCCATCTTAACCTTACCGTCGTAGTGGGGTAGTGTGAGCACCTTGTGTCCCGATGCCTCTATCGCTCCCGATTCGTGCACCGCGATATGGCCACTCTCGGCAGCTAATACACCCTCATGGCGCGCAAGTATACCATCTATTGCCGTGGCGTTTGTCTGCGTGCCACCCACGAGGAACATCACCTCGGCATCTTCGCAACCTATCTCGTGGCGTATGAGCTCCTTTGCATGCGCGGTGTAGTTGTCGTTGCCATAGCCCACGGTGTGCTCAAGGTTTGTCTCCACAAGGCGCTCCAGCACCTTCGGATGCGCCCCTGCGGTATAGTCTGAATTGAAGTATATCATGTTAATTATCTTATTTTAACCTTGGTAAGTGCCTCGCCTAATGAGTGTATGTACTCCTCTATCTCCATTGCACGTTCAAATGATGGCCTCTTTCGCCCATTGACATACTGCTGCATGAGCGAGTAGTTTATGCCCATTGCTTTGGATACCTGTCGCACATTGAGCATTGGGAAGTTATTGAATAATTCACATATCGGATTCTCTCCATCCAATGTGCAGCTGCGGTGCTTTGGGGTTCCTTTCTTTATTGCTGAACTCATGGTTGTGTTAATTTACTTGAACTATGAGCATATAGTGCTTAATACAAAGATACTACTATTTCTGCTATCAACAAATAATTTCATTGTATTTTTATTTGTATACTCAAAAGATACCTGCAAGGTTGTGGAATCGCTTGCGTTCGTGGGTACTCAAAAAGATACCCGCAAGGTGGTGGAATTGTTCGTGTTCGCAGGTACTTAAAAAGATATCCGCAAGGTTGTGTGGTGGCTACCACTTTCTGTGTCCGCGGGTACTCAAAAAGATACCCATGAGATTGCGTGGTGGCTACTACTTTATGTGTCTATGGGTACTCAAAAAGATACCCGCGAGACTGTATGGTGACAACTACTTTCTGTGTCCGCAGGTACTCAAAAAGATACCCGCAAGGCTGTATGGTGACAACTACTTTCTGTGTCCGCAGGTACTCAAAAAGATACCTGCAAAATTGTGTGATGACAACTACGCTCAGTGTTCGCGGGTACTCAAAAAGATACCTATAAGGTGGTGGAATTGTTCGTGTTCATGGGTACTCAAAAAAGCACCCACGATATTGTGCGGTGCAGAGTTGCTGTGTAGTTATAGGTACTCAAAAAGATACCCGCAAGATTGTGTGGTGGCTACCACTTTCTGTGTCCGCGGGTACTCAAAAAAGCACCCGCGATATTGTGCGGTGCAGAGTCGCTGTGTAGTTGTGGGTACTCAAAAAGATACCCGCAAGGTGGTGGATGTTGCTCGTGAAGACCAAATATTCTTGCGTGAGGGTGCGGAGATGGCTATGGCGTAGCCCCGCTTCTCGTTGAGTGAGGAGACAACACAAATCTTCGATGCAGCAAAGGCAAAGTTTGGCACTACCAACGATATGCGTGAGGCTGGGTATATTCTTCCTGATGGCAGTATGCTTGATTTCAGTGGTAGGCACCAAGTTGAAGGCGATGCATCGTTCTTGAATGGCGATAGAACAGTTGACCATAGAGATATCTCCGATATTGCCTACGACGCTGATGATAATGAGACTGGCATTAATACCGATTTGGGTGATTTCTTGGATAGAGGTGCTATTCGTATTGATAGCAATGCAGGAGCAATTAATCTCAATGTAGCACCGACAAGGGCTCAAAAGGATAGACTGAAGCGTCTTATCGAGCGTAATGATGGCTATGTGTATATAGATTTTGGCAAGGGATGGGATACTGAGCATTATGCCGAATATGAAGCAGCAAGAGCCTCACGAGTATTGGGCGATATTGATAGATACTTTGATGAGGGTATAAAGCCAACTGGCAATGTGCGCTTCTCGTTGCAAGAGACCAATGACCGCTTCAATGCAGAGTTGGATGCGTTCAAGGCGGGACAGAACATTAGCGAATTACATTTAGGTATCCCAAGCCCTTTGCTTCGAGCATGTGGTGTAAGTGCGTCTGAAATATTTATAACAGCAAAAACACTTAGAGACCACTTAAAAAAGCATAATCTAACTGAGGATGAAATTAAGAATTTGCCAATAGCAATAAACAGCCCTATCATGGTGTATGAGTGGGGGGAGAAGGCAAAATCTAAGATTATTATCACCCAAATACCTCGTGGAGAGCAGCGAATAACTGTTGCAATAAAGATGGAACGAGGGGGAAAAAGATTGTCTGTTAATGAGCTTGCCAGTGTTCACGGTAAAGATGTAGAGCGTCTAATGAATGAGATGCTCACAACAAAAAGCGACTTTGGAAAGGATAATTTGAAGTATGTAAACAAAGAAATTGCTATGCAATGGTTAGGAATAGCCCCTCCTGAGGGGGCAGCATCTCTAACCGATGCACAGCAATCCATTGCAAAGATAATACAAGATTTCCAAAATCCAAAGATTGAGGCAAGAAATTCTCTCATCACCCCCGAGATGGATGCTGCGTACCTTGATGCTGTGAACAATGGCGATATGGAGACCGCACAGCGTATGGTGATGGAGGCGGCCAAGCTCGCTATGCCGAACACTAAGGTAGTGGATGAGGATGGTAATCCAAAGGTGGTGTATCACGGAACAAAAAATGAGTTTACCGTATTTGGAGAAGACATAAGCAGTAAAAAGCCATGGACATACGAGGGAACGTATTACTTTACAGATAATGAAGCTAATGCTAAAACTTATGGTGGCCGTAGTGTAGGTGCATTCCTCAACATCACCAACCCATACGAATATGATTTTGAGGGTAGGGCATGGAAAAATCTTGAGATTGGCATTGCTGTGCGCTATAAACTCCCGCCTCAATCCAACTTATGGAAAACTCTTATTAGAGTTCTTTGAGGGAGATGCAACACTCTCTGATATTTGGAAAAGTTATAATTTGCAATTACCTTTGAGGTTAAGTTTAACACGTAAAATATTAAATTACCTAAAAGATGGATACGAAGCAAAAAATAAAATCACAAACAACGCAGGAGGAAGCAACAAAGCAGCAGCAGGAAACTCGCCCAATGCGACAAATAACAAAAGACTCTCAAGTAAATATCTTGGAGAAGATTTTAGAGTTGCAGAAAGATGGGATAGATCTGTAGATACCCGCTACTCACTTCCCGACCCTGACCCAATGTAAAAATGTCAAATAGTAAATGTAGTAATATGGAGCAGAAAGAACAAGCACAATCGTCATCCCAAGAAGAGAGTATGTACAAGCAGATGATAGAGGATATACGAAAACGACGCTATATAGTGGTCAAGAACATAGATCCATCGAAGCGCAGCCCCGAGATGCAACGCCTGATAGACGAGGCGAAGGCGCAGATGCGCAAGAAGTAGGCTACTGCCACTTCCTCGAGGAGATTATCGACACTCCCTTGGATGAGGAGTATATGCAGCGTTAACTTGTGGTGGAGTACGCCCGCGAGACTGTATAAATAAGTTAGGCCGACTAAAACTTCAGTCGGCCATTTCATTAATAGTTATCTCCGTTATCGTGTGAAGATGAAGGTGTTAGCGGTGCGGGTGCCGACATAAGAGAAGAACTCCTCGGCGGGGTCGCACATATCTTTCGACATAAGGAAGGGTTCCGTGTAGAATATCTCGCTCATGTTGCCATTCTCGTCCTCTGCGATGCCCGCAAAGAGGAAGCGGTCCTGGTCGTTCATGCTGTAGTACATATCCATAATCTCGGGGTTGTTAGCGTAGTCGTACATAAGCAAATCCTCAAGGAAGGCCTCCTCCGAGTACTCCACGCGCATCCACTCCTCGTACCACCAGAAGCGTAACTTATCGGTGGGGATGTTGGTCTTTGCCTCGACGATAGCCACGCACTCGCATCCCGCAAGGGCGCTGGTATATGAGCTATCGAGAGCGATAATCTCCTTGGCATCAAAGAGTTTTACAATCTCTATGCTCTCGATGTACACCTCGCTTGTGCCAGCCTCCAACGATGAGAAGCGGTATGAGAACATATCGGTTGTGGGGAGGTTGTTCTCAATGCCGAATGCTATCACGACATACTCTGTGCTGGGCATAAGGGGGGTAAGAGCTTCGCTAAATGGACCGCTAAAGATTGCGGGGTCGAAGTTGTCGATTATAAACATCATCTGCTCGTACTCGCTCTCGAAGGGTGGCAGCTGCGAGGCGGCAAGGAAGACACAGGCATACTCCTCGCCCCTCTTCGATGGTGTCACTGTGAGCATGGCGTTATACTGTGTGATATCCGTAACCTTAATGTCTATTGTGAGGTTGCTCATGTTTGTTTCGCCCGTGGTGAAGTATGCCACCGAGGGCTCGGAGCAGAGTATGGGTGTCTGGTCCTCGCTCACGGCGAAGCATATCACCATATAGTTGGCATTGGGTGTTAGGCGGTCGTTGATTGTAGCCTCGCCGCTATGGCAGAATTGCTCTGCAGCTATGCCCTGGTTGTTTATAAGCTCGTTGAATGTCGCCCATGTGGTGTTGCGGTAGTGAGCAATATAGTCGGCATTAAACTGCGCACCCTCAGGCAGATAGTAGCTATTGCTGTCGGGAACGATATAACTGTAGTAGAGGCCATCATAGTCGTTGGGGGTAATTGTTACAGCCACGCTATTGCCATTTACCGTAGCTTCGATGTCGAACTCCACCTCCTGCAACTCAGGCGCAGTGGTTGTGATAACCTCGTAGTATACCTCGGTCGTTGCCTCGTAGTTATCACCCTCGACATTTACGCCGTAGCAGTAGACGACATACTCCGTAGCGGGGTAGAGGTTGGTCACTTTGTAGCCCTCCATATCGCCCTTTGTGAGCCACTTCATGCCCTCGAGGAACTCGCGGATGGTGATGCCGTAGTAGTTGGCATATTCGCGGAGCATGGCGAGGTCATCTGCGAGCAGCTCTTCTCGGGTGTCGATGCCGTTAGCTATGAAGTGTTTCTTATCGGCAAAGAGCACCACATACTCCAAATCTTCGTCCTGGGGGGTGATGTTTAGGCTAAGCTCTGTATGTTTTATTCTCTTATCCTCAAATGCAAATGGTTTCACATCATCTGGTTGTATTTGGTTGTGAGGGGGCTCGTTTTGGCACGCCGCAGCGAGGATTATAAAAGCAACTGTAAGGATGCTCTTAAGAAAATGTCTCATGGTTTATACTCATTTATACGGTTATTCGTATTGCAAATATAGAAATAAAATCCAATTTTTTGAAAACTTTTGGGTTATAAGTGTGACAACGACACGATTTTTTTCGTAACTTTGTCTTTAGGTATACCTCTTTGCATACCGATAATTTTAACCCAACACTCATGAACGATATTTACACCATTCAGATTCGCGATAGCGTAGATAGCCTATTTAGCTATATGGCTGAGCGCACCACGGCAGATGAATTGTCGCGTATTCGTCGCGCCTATGATCTTGCAGCTGAGGCACATAGTAGCCAGCGACGTAAAAGTGGTGAACCCTATATCATCCACCCAATTGCTGTTGCAAGTATCGTGGCCGAGGAACTTGAACTTGGCGATAATCCCATCATCTCGGCATTTCTGCACGACGTGGTTGAGGATACGGACTATACGGTAGAGGATATTCGTGAGCGCTTTGGTGATGACGTAGCCTTTCTTGTTGATACAGTAACCAAGCGCAAGAAGGATAGCTATCAGCATTCGAAACAGGTGGACAACTATCGCCAAATATTGGAGTCGGTGCACTATGATATTCGTGCCCTGCTCATCAAGCTTGCTGACCGTCTGCACAACATGCGTACGCTCGACAGCATGCGCCCCGATAAGCAGATGAAGATTGCGGGTGAGACCGACTACTTCTATGCCCCCTTAGCTAACCGCCTCGGACTATACCACATTAAGACCGAGCTTGAGAATCTATCGTTCCGCTATCGTTGTCCCCGCGACTTTGCGGTGTTGGAGAGGATGCTACAAGCGGAGCGCGAGGCAGATAAGCCACGCCTAACGCGCTTTACTGACCTCATAGACAAGATTATGCAGGAGCATGGTCTCGATGTGCGCACCGAGATACGCTACCGTATGCCCTATAGCATATGGCGTAAGATGCAGGCAAAGGGTTGCGACCTTAAGCATGTCGATGGCAAGCACTACATACGCATTATCTACCCTGTGTGCGCGAGTGTGAGCGAGAAGGCTATGAGTCTACTCATCTACTCTGCCCTCACCGACCACTTCAAGGAGAAGCCAGGAAGCGTGGCAAACTACATCGACGCACCCAAGGAGAATGGCTACCAGAGCTTCCATGTTAAGCTCCTCAGCGAGCAGGGTATATGGGAGGAGGTACACATCTCCTCTGAGCGCATGGTGCGTAACTCGCGCCTTGGCTGCGCTGCGGAGTGCACCGAGGAGAATGTCGCAGCATGGCTCGAGAAGTTTAAGTATGTGCTCCAGGATGTCGCTGACGACAGTCACGACATGGAGTTTATGGATGGCGTGACCTCATCCTTCTACAACGACGACATCATGGTCTTCACGCCCAAGGGACGCGGCGTGATACTCCCTAAGGGCGCTACGGCCCTCGACTTTGCCTTCGAGATACACAGCAAGGTGGGTGCTCAGGCTGTCTACGCCCGCATCAACGGCAAGCTCGAGTCACTGCGCACCATGCTACACCGTGGCGACTGCGTAGAGATAGGTACCTCCGAGGATGCTAAACCCGAGCCCGAGTGGATGGGACATGTGTCGACATATCGTGCAAAGCGTTATCTGCGTGGCTACTTTGCCAACCTCCCACGCCTTGAGTACTCGCGTTGCGAGAAGTGTCACCCCCTGCCTGGAGATGAGGTTATAGGCTTCAAGGAGAACGACGGCACAACGACGCTCCATAAGCGCGACTGCCACATCGCCATACGCATGGCATCGCAGTATGGCGACTCCATAACAAGTGTCAATTTCGATGAGAACCCCGCATTCCTCTATCCCGTGCGCATACGCATCAAGGGTATCGACCGCTACCACCTCATGAGTGACCTTATCGACTGCATAACCGATAAGCTCCACCTCACCATGTCCTCTCTCGCCACCGAGAATATCGACCGCATAGCGATATGCACTATCGACTTCTCTGTACACTCACTCAGCGAGCTTCAGGTAGCCATGGAGTCAATAGCAAAGATTGATGGTATAGATGAAGTCATGCACATCCCAATGTAATTTCTCGTGATAAGGGGCACATCTACTGCCGCTAACAAAAGAAAATGCGAATAGGTAGTACGCCTTAGTACAACCTATCCGCATTTTTTTTGCCGAGCGTTGCATCTGACCCCTTCT
>JAZRAW010000004.1:0-24594 GCA_045634765.1 Alistipes sp. | reverse complement strand
TATTTTGAAAATGTGCCTAATGCACCCAAGAGTGTTGTAAACGCCTCGGATTGGTTATAATCGAAACCCTATTATAATTAAAGAAGTATGCTTATAGCATTGCAGAAGCGAAGAGAGAACATCGCGGAGTATATCCTCTACTTGTGGCAGATTGAGGATTTGTTGCGTGCCCTGCAGTTTAGCCCTGAGGCTATCTACTCGACACTTGTAGCGCGAGTAGAGGGTGCGGATGAGCAGCAGAAGGAGAATATCTTTAACTGGTATATGCAGATTGTGGAGTTGCTTCGCAAGGAGGGCAAGGAGGAGAAGGGGCATATCGACCACACACTCCACCTCGTTGCCGATTTGCACAACCTCCATTTGCAGCTTATGAAGTTCCCCGTAGGTGAGCACTATCGCGTGACATATGCGCGCCTTGCGGCAGAGTTGCCACGCCTGCGCACGATTCTCGATAACGACGATATTAGCGATACGGAGCTATGTTTTCGTGCCCTGTATGCCGCGATGCTCTACCGTATCAAGGGTGGCGGTGAGCGAGCTATTGAGGATACGTTGGCCGTAATCTCTCCCGCGATTGGTGAGTTGGCGGCTATGCATGGCAAGGTTGAGCGCGGTGAAATCAACCTCTTCGAAGATTAATTCGTGTGAAATAGCAGTGCGTAAAGGTGTAATAGAGGGCGATAATCGAGGAAAATGTTGATTTTTTTCGAGTTTTATTTGCAATTATAAAAAAAGGTTGTACCTTTGCACCTCGCAAAAGAAGCACTAAACGCGTTAATTTTAGGACAAAACAATAAAAAACAGATAGTACTATGGCAATGAAAAGAACTTATCAGCCTTCTCGCCGTAAGCGCATCAACAAGCACGGTTTCCGTCAGAGAATGGCTACTGCCAATGGCCGTAAGGTATTGGCTGCACGTCGCGCAAAGGGTCGCAAGAAGTTGACTGTATCAGACGAGGCAACATTCAAGTACAACTAGTCGATAGTGTTCGACAGTTCGTTGTAAAAAAGTATAGAGCTATTCAACCGAATAGCTCTACTTTTTTTGTGTTTATACCTACTCTATCTCACCGCTTTTGAGCTGTTCGATAAGGGTGCTGCATCCATCCTCCAAAAGGTCGAGAACAAGCTCAAAGCCCTCGTGACCCTCGTAATAGGGGTCGGGGATGTGTGACCACTCCTTGTGTTGGCGCAGGAACTCGCGAAAACGATAGATTTTGACGTGGTAGTCGCGGTTGGGGGCGAGGCGGAAGAGGTTTTCGTAGTTGCTGTCATCCATGGCTATAATCATGTCGAAGCGCTCGAAGTCCTCCTCGCGTACTTGGCGTGCGCGGTGTGTCATGGGTATGCCGCGCGCCTCGGCAGCACGACGCATGCGTGGGTCGGAGCGTTCGCCGCTATGTCCTCCATATGTTCCTGCTGAGTCGAGAATGACGCTATCTGTTAGGCCGTTGCGCTCGACTAATACCTGCATCATTGCCTCTGCTGCCGGAGAGCGACAGATGTTTCCGAGGCAAACAAATAGTATCCTTTGTTTCATCGTAGCTGAATATTTTTTGCAAATATAACATTTTTCGAGAAGTTATGCCTCAATTTTCATTGAGTAATTCTTCGGGTTGGTTGAATCATCGGTGTGTTGGTAGACTATAAGGACAATAAATGGTCGGATCGTTGCATTGTAGGTGTAGCATGTTAACAATATTTTTTCTATCTTTGCCAAATCTAACGCTATAATTTAACCAAATTATATTATGAAAATTAAAGCATTGCTTCTTGTTTTTACGGCCGTTATGCTCTTTACAGTAAGTGCAGAGGCTCAGTCATTGCCTCGTCGTGTGCGTAACGTTGAGGTGCAGGATCTCAACGCACAGAAGGCTCGTTTGCCTTGGTGGGGTGAGAAGAACTTGATGATATTCTATGTAGACCCCGATGTGCCCAAGCAGAACGATGAGTTCATTACTCACATCGAGGAGACTAAGCGTCTCGCTGGTCCAAATATCGAGGGCTTCGGCATCATCAACCTTAAGGATTCATGGTATCCCGTGCCCGACTCTGTTATCCGTCAGATTGCCGAGTCACGCACAGCAAAGAATGGTGCTACCATCCTCTGTGACCCCGACCACTGGGTATCGAGTGCATGGCGCTTGGGTGACTGCAACGATATGTTTGTTATCATGCTTGTAAATAAGGCGGGCGAACTTGTATATATCTCTAAGGGTGAGATGTCCAAGGAGGAGCAGCAGCGCTTTATTGAGGCTGCCGATAAGTTGCGATAGCGCATTGTTATGGTGCGGGGTCTTGTGATGACCATAGCTGCGCTACTTGGCGTAGCCACACTCTCGGCGCAGAGTTACGACCAGGTGGTTATAAATCGAGATACCGTAACATACAGATATACACCTATAGACCAAACTTCTCAAGCTCAAGCGGGCGTTGAGAGGTTTGGTCTTCGTCTTAATGACCTCATAACATATGCCGATGATGACCCTCGGAGTGCAAAGTTTTCGGTTGTTGGTGGTCCAGCCTACTCCGAGAGCACGGGGTGGCGCTTGTCCGCTGTAGCGATGCTCTACTATCGCACCCCATTTGCACCCTCGCCACACTCCATTAGGCTCGGTGCATCGGCATCGCTTAAGGGGTGCTATGCAGTTGCGCTTGATGGTGTCAATCATTTCGGAAGTGGACATACGCTGCTCTATGGCGGGTCTTTCTCGCGTGATAGATACTACCTCTATGGCCTTGACTATGCTACGTCGCTTGGGGCGCAGAGGGGACTCTACACAATGCGCAACTATGAGGCATATGCTCACTATAATTGGCGTATAATCCCAAATCTAACTATTGGTATAAGAGTCGATTATGTTAATAAGCATCTTGTTAGTGCTGATGCTTTTGTCGAAGAACTTGTTGCAGATTATGCGCCGCAGTTTTCGGGTTTGAGTGTGGGCGTTGGCGTCAGGTATTCAACATGCAGAACGCAGGATATAAACCTTACTCGTGGTGTGGTCGTGGCTGTAGAGTATGGTGCGTCACCCGCAGGTTTGAATAGCACGAAGGGTGTGCTACATACGGTGGAGGCGCTCTTCGATTACTATCAGCCATTGTGGCGCGGAGGACTATTGGCGCTTGATCTATATGGCGAGTATCACTCCCTGAATACGCCGTGGATGTGTCGCGCTATGCTTGGAGGAGATAGCCGTATGCGAGGTTACTATTATGGCCGATATAATGGTAACTCGCTAATTACTGTACAGTTGGAGCTGCGACAGCGTGTGTGGGAAGGTCTTGTTGTTGCAGGCTGGGGAGGCGGTGGCATGGCATTCTCGGAGTATGATGCCGCGGCGTTGAGTAGGGTGCTTCCCACCTACGGCGCTGGCTTACGTTGGTATTTTAATCCCACCTCTTTGGTGCGTATAGACTACGGCTTTGGACGTGGTTGTAGCACTCTTATTATCGGTTACGCCGAGGCATTCTAATCCCTTTACAATCTTTGATTTTTCGAAAATGGAGTTGGTGATGAGTCGTGTAATTTAGCGCGGCTCTAAGGTCTGTTTTATACTTATGTTTCCATGCTGCGCATTAAGATAATAAATTTTTGTTAAATCTGCAAGAAATCGATATTTTTTTACTACCTTTGCGTCCGAATTACTATACCTATGGTATAGCTGAGGATTTTCGAGAGAAAATAATAGACATCAAAATATGAAGATTGCATTAGCACAGCTTAACTTCACCGTTGGTGACATCAAGACCAACACATCAAAGATTATTGCAGCCATTGACCAGGCTAAGCAGCAGGGTGCAGACCTTGCTGTATTTGCTGAGTTTGCAGTGTCGGGAACTCCCGCATATGGTCTGCTCACAAAGACAACATTCCTCACACTCTGCGAGGAGGCTGTCGAGACTATCGCTAACCATTGTAAGGGTATCGCAGCAATTGTGGGTACTCCCTACCTCACTACTGAGGGTCCCATTAGCGCTGCGGCATATATCGATGAGCGTGGCAATATCGAGTATATCGGCAAGCGTTATGTAACAGCACGCCGCGAGATGGGTTACATCGTAGGTTCCTCTGTTGGCAGTCAGACCATTCGCATCAAGGATAGCAATATTCGTGTTGTTGTAGGTGACGACTTGAGCCGTATGCATGATATCGAAGAGGATGTAGACGCAATCGTCTCAATCAACTCACGTCGCTATGGCAAGGGTATCATGACACGCCGCTTCGAGAAGATGAGCCGCTTGGCATTCTCCGAAGGTACAAACCTCATTCTCATGAATCAGGTGGGTGGCTCTGGCGACATTGTCTACGATGGCACATCGGGCATCCTCAATCGTGAGGGCCGTTTGGTTATGTTGCTCGATAGCTTCAAGGAGGATATGCGTATCTTCGATACCGAGGCTGAGAATAAGCCCTTTGATGTCCCTTTGACAACATACAACGACCGCACTCGCATGGTCTATGAGGCGGCATGTCTCGGCACACGCGACTACTTCCACAAGAATGGCTACACTAAGGCCTGCGTAGGTCTCTCGGGAGGTATCGACTCGGCCGTTGTCGCTTGCATCGCTGTGGGCGCATTTGGCAAGGAGAATGTCCGTGTGTTGCTCATGCCCTCGCCCTTTACGCCAAACGACAGCGTGGAGGATGCTAAGCGCTTGGCAGAGAACCTCGGCGTGGAGTATAGCGTATTGCCCATCATCGAGGCCTACAACGCTATCGTTGGCACGCTCCAGCCCGTCATTGGTGGCACGGAGTTCGATGCTACGGAGGAGAACATCCAGACCCGTATCCGTACAACGATGCTTATGGCCCTTCAGAATAAGACGGGCTACATGCTTCTCAATTCGTCGAACAAGAGCGAGAACGCTCTCGGCTGGTGCACGCTCTATGGCGATACTTCGGGTACCTTCAGCCCCACGGGTGACTTGTACAAGGGTGAGATTTACGACTTGGCGCGTTATATCAACGCTACATTTGGCGATGTCATCCCCGATGCTATCATCGATAAGGAGCCATCTTCAGAGTTGCGCCCCAACCAGAAGGATAGTGACAATATGCCTCACTACGAGGTTATTGACGCCATCTTGTTCCGCATGATTGAGAAGAAGCAGCACCGCGAGGAGATTATCAATGCAGGCTTCGACTCGGCAGATGTGGAGAAGATTCACAAGATGGTCATGGAGAACGAGAAGAAGCGCTATCAGTTCCCTCCCGTATTGCGTCTCTCGCCCTGTGCCTTTGGCCACGAGTGGTTGATGCCATTGGTAAACCACTACTGCGACTAAGCAATTTGGCAGGTTAGGTGGGTTATGAGTTCTTCGTTGCAACATAGAGGCGTGGTGGAGAGTGTCGCTGGCGATGTGGTTATCGTTAGCGTTATGCCTGAGAGCGCTTGCGCTGGTTGCCATGCCAAGAGCGTATGTGGCGAGCGCGGTGAGAAGCGCGAGATTGTGGTTAAGACCCCCTATGCCGCACAGTATGCGCCAGGTGAGCGAGTCATTGTGGCACTTGAGCACAAGCGCATGGGACTTATCTCTGTTGTGTGGAGTTATGTATTGCCGCTCGTCATCTTGGTCGGCGTGCTCTTTGGAGTGAAGGCCTTTGGCGTAGATGATGGCGTAGCAGCATTGAGCTCGATGGCGGCGATGTCGCTCTACTATGTAGTATTGTACCTCATGCGCAAGATGTTTGATAAAAAGATAAAATTTACAATTATAAAAGAGTTATGAACCCTTTAGTTTTAACAGTTTTGACACTCAGTGTGTTGGGTGTGGTATTGGCTGTTATTCTCTATTTCGTTGCCCAGAAGTTCAAGGTCGAAGAGGACCCTCGCATCGATGAGGTGGAGAAGATGCTTCCTGGTGCTAATTGTGGCGGTTGCGGCTTTGCTGGCTGCCGCGCCATGTCAGAGGCTTTGGTTACACGCGATAACATAGGCTCGTTGTACTGCCCTGTTGCAGGCGGCGATGTCATGAAGTCTATTGCGGACTATCTTGGTAAGGCGGCTGCGGAGAAGTCTCCTATGGTGGCTACGATGCGTTGCGGCGGTACTTGCCAGAAGCGCCCCAAGGTTAACCACTACGATGGCGCCTTGAGCTGCGCCGTGGTAAACACCTTCTACATCGGTGAGTCGGGCTGCGCCTTCGGTTGTATCGGCTATGGCGACTGCGTTCAGGCGTGTAAGTTCGGTGCTATGAGCATCAACACCGAGACTGGCCTTGTGGAGATAGACCCCGATAAGTGTACCGCTTGTGGTGCATGCGTTAAGACCTGTCCAAAGGCTCTTATTGAGTTGCGCAAGAAGTGGCCCAAGAATCGTGCCATATATGTTGCTTGCCGCTCGAAGAACCGTGGCTCAGTGGTCATGAAGGTCTGCAAGGCGGGATGTATCGGTTGTGGTAAGTGTGCCAAGGCGTGCCCCTTCGGTGCTATCACCATCGACAGCTACCTCGCATATATCGACCCCGAGAAGTGCAAGTTGTGCCGCAAGTGTGTTAACGAGTGCCCAACGGGTGCTATAACACTCAAGAACATGGAGCCACTACCCAAGGAGACTGCACCCAAGGCAGAGGCACCCGCAGCAGTGAAGAGTGAAACCGCTAAATAGTAGATTGAGTATGAGAACATTCCCAATAGGCGGTATTCATCCGCACGACAATAAAGAGTGGAGCAAGGATAAGGCTATCGAGGTGTTGGAGCTTCCCGATGAGGTGAAGTTGCCCATGGTGCAGCATATCGGTACTCCCGCAACACCCATAGTACAGAAGGGTGATAAGGTGCTCACAGGTCAGATTGTTGGCCAGTCTGCAGGCTTCGTATCGGCAAATATCCACTCTCCAATCTCGGGTACGGTGGTAAATGTAGATATGTTCCCCAATGGTCAGGGTCAGCGCCGCATGATGGTCGTTATCAAGCGCGAGGGTGACGAGTGGCTCGAGACTATCGACCGCACACCCGACCACAAGCGCGAGTGTACACTCGAGCCTAAGGAGATTATCGCAAAGATTAAGGATGCGGGTATCGTAGGCCTTGGTGGTGCGCAGTTCCCCACACACGTCAAACTCTCAATCCCCGATGGTCAGAAGGCCGAGATTTTGGTTATCAACGGTGTGGAGTGTGAGCCCTACCTCACGTCGGACTACCGCACGATGCTCGAGCGCGCAGAGATGGTTCTCACTGGCGTTGAGATTGTTATGCGTGCAGTAGGCGTGGAGCGTGCCGTTATTGGCGTGGAGAATAACAAGCCCGATGCTATCAAGCACTTGCGCGAGGTTATAGCGCGCGATGCATACAAAGGTATAGATGTTATGCCTCTTAAGATGCGCTACCCACAGGGTGGCGAGAAGCAGCTTATTGCAGCCGTAACTGGTCGTCAGGTGCCACCTCCTCCAGCATTGCCCATCTCTGTGGGCGCTGTGGTGTGCAATGTCTCGACATGTGTGGCTATCTATGAGGCTGTGCAGAAGAATAAGCCCCTCATCGAGCGCGTAGTAACGGTTACGGGCAAGCACCTTAACTCTACGCACAACTATCTCGCTCGTTTCGGTACTCCCGCAAGCCGCTTCTTCGAGTTAGCAGGTATCCCCGAGGGCGATGTTAAACTCTTGAATGGTGGTCCTATGATGGGTCGCTCGGTGGTGGACATCACCGCACCATTGATTAAGGGTTGCTCGGGTCTTACAGTCATCACTGGTGCTGAGGCTGCGCGTGGCAAGGAGATGGCTTGTATCAAGTGTGGTAAGTGCGTCAGCGTATGCCCAATGGGTCTTGAGCCCTACCTATTGTCTAAGTTGGCGAAGATGCAGAAGTGGGATATGGCCGAGGAGCACAACACCGTGGATTGCATCGAGTGTGGCTGTTGCTCATACACCTGCCCCTCATACTTGCCCCTTTTGGACTACATCCGCATCGGCAAGCAGACAGTGTCGACTATCGTGCGTGCACGCGCGGCAGCGAATAATAAGAAGTAATAAAAACAGAATAGATATATATGGCAACCAGACTTTTTGCTGCGCCCTCGCCCCATATCCATGGTGGTGAGAAGACACGCCGAATTATGTTCGACGTGATATTGGCGCTCGTGCCCGCCCTCGCCGTATCGACATACGTTATGGGCTGGAGGGTATTGCTCCTTACTGGCGTGGCTGTTGCAGGCTGCGTGGTATTCGAGTACCTCATTAGCCGCTTCTTGCTTAAGCGTGGCTCTACCATTGGTGACTTGTCGGCTATCGTTACCGGCGTGTTGTTGGCCTTCAACCTCCCCGTGGGTATTCCATGGTGGATTGTGCTTATTGGCGCTCTCGTAGCTATCGGCATCGGTAAGATGACCTTCGGTGGCTTGGGCTGCAACCCCTTCAACCCCGCACTTACGGGTCGTATCTTCTTGCTTATAGCCTACCCCGTGCAGATGACCGACTGGACAACTAATGTCCCCGATGCGGTATCAGGCTCTACATTGCTCGCCGATGTTAAGGGCTCGACATACGACGCTGCGGGTAACATCGTGCTTGGCAATATGAACCTCGATGGCATCAACTTCGTCGGTATGCTCGGCGGACATATGAATGGCTCTATGGGTGAGATTGCCTCGTTGGCGCTTATCCTTGGCGGTTTATATCTCTTGTGGCGCAGGGTTATCACATGGCACATTCCTGTTGCTGTGCTCGGCACTATGGCGGTCTTTGCCCTCTGCGTAGCCTTGGGCATTGGTGGCGGTGCATTGTGCTACGAGCTCCCCTTGTTCCACATCTTGGCGGGTGGTGCATTGCTCGGCGCAATCTTCATGGCTACCGACTACTCTACATCGCCCATGACGCACAAGGGTATGTTGCTATATGGCGTTGGCATCGGTATCTTGACCATGATTATCCGTCTATGGGGTGCATATCCTGAGGGTATGTCCTTTGCGATATTCATCATGAATGCCGCTACGCCCCTCATTAATAAGTATTTCCGTCCGAAGCGTTTCGGCGTTAAAAAGAAGTAATGGCTATGAAGAGTTCATTGAAAAATATGGTATTGGTGCTCTTCACCATTACCGCAGTCTCGGCACTTTTGGTAGGCTTGGTAGATTATGTCACCAAGGATACCATCGCTCAGACCGAGCAGAATGCTAAGAATGTTGCAAAGTTCGAGGTGCTTAACGCTAACGAGAGCGAGGCTGTAGTAAGCGAGGAGCAGGTGTTTGAAATTGGCGACTTCGAGGTTGTCGTAAGCACCGTGGTGTCAAAGAAGGATGATGGCGAGGTGTTGGGCTACGCCGTTGAGGCTCCCAGCATCACAAAGTCGGGCTATGGTGGTCGCATCAAGCTTATGGTGGGCTTCGTTGAGGAGGCTGGCAATGTCACCATCAGTGGTGTTAAGGTGTTGGCGCAGAGCGAGACCCCAGGCCTTGGTGCAAACATGACGCAGCCAGGCAACGCCCTTGAGAACTCTATCCTTAAGAAGAACCCTGCGGAGCTTAGCTTCAAGGTTAAGAAGGATGATGCTAATGGTTCGTTCGACTCGTTGACAGGCTCTACAATATCATCGCGTGCCTATGTAAATGCTGTTGAGACAGCCTATGCTGGTTACCTTATGGCAAAGGGTCAGCTCGACGAGACTAAGGTTGTGGGTGCTGACTCGGCTTCGGGTGCTACAAATGCAAAGCGCGTAGAGGCTGAGAAGGTGGCAGATGATGTAGAGGTCGCAGAAGATGTTGACGCAGCCTCGGGTGCGACAACTACCGAGGAGTTTCAGAACGATAATAATGATACAGAGGAGGATAAATAATGGGTAAGCTTCAACTTATAACAAAGGGTATTCTCAAGGAGAATCCAACCTTTGCACTCATCTTGGGTATGTGTCCCACGCTTGGTGTCACCTCTACAGCCATCAATGGCATGGGTATGGGTGTAGCAACAATGGCTGTGCTCATCCTCTCGAATATGGCTATTTCGCTCATCAAGAACCTTATTCCGAGCAAGGTGCGCATCCCCGCATTCATCGTAGTCATAGCATCGTTCGTGACAATCATCGGCATGCTGATTAAGGCATACCTCCCCGCGCTCGATGCCTCGCTTGGTGTCTTCATCCCACTTATCGTGGTTAACTGTATCATCCTTGGTCGCGCCGAGGCATTTGCCTCGAAGAATGGCGTTTTCGACTCTGCGTTGGATGGCGTGGGTATCGGCCTTGGCTTTACACTCTCGCTCACCGTTATTGGTGCTGTGCGCGAGGTGCTTGGCTCGGGTGCTATCTTCGGCTTCTCATTTGCCGCAGATGTCATGCCCCTGCTCTTCATCCTTGCCCCTGGTGGCTTCCTCGTATTGGGCTACCTAATGGTTGTGTTTAACAAAATTGCAAAACGATAATAGCTATGAATATGTTGACTATTCTAACAACTGGAAATATCTCGCAGGAGGTATATACAGCCTTTACCACAGGCACTGTTAGCGTTCAGGAGATTAGCCTCATCGCTATTGTCATCGGCGCAATCTTCGTAAATAATGTGGTGCTCTCGCAGTTCCTCGGCATCTGCCCCTTCCTCGGTGTGTCATCAAAGGTGAACACCTCACTCGGCATGGGCATGGCCGTGACCTTCGTTATGGCACTCTCATCCATCGTTACATGGTGCTTGCAGACCTATATCCTCGTACCTTTCGGCATCGAGTTTATGCAGACTATCGTCTTCATCCTCGTTATCGCTGCCCTCGTGCAGATGGTCGAAATCGTGCTTAAGAAGGTGTCTCCCGCGCTTTACCAGGCCCTCGGTATCTTCCTTCCACTTATCACCACTAACTGCGCTGTGCTCGGCGTGGCAATCCTTATGGTGCAGAAGGATATGGACCTCCTCACAGGTGTAATCTACTCTGTGGCTACAGCCCTCGGCTTCGCCCTCGCCCTTGTGCTCTTTGCTGGTATCCGCGAGCGCCTCGAGGTTGAGGATATCCCCGCTGCTTTCCGAGGTGTGCCCATCGCACTTATCACCGCGGGACTCTTGGCAATGGCATTCATGGGATTCGCAAATGTAGTTCCCCTCCCATAGATTCTTGTGATAAGGGGTCGATTGCGGCCCCTAACAAAAAATGGCAGCAATGGAATGTACGTTTAAGTACTATCCACCGCTGCCATTTTTGCCGAGTGTTGCACTCGACGCCCTTCTGACAAGAATCTCCCCTCTGTGATAGTGGCACATCTGCGGCACATCCCTAAAGATAAACCACCTTGGGCTGTACGTTTAAGTACTATCCCAAGGTGGTTTTCTTTGTGATGCACCACATCTCACGGCTTCTGACAAGAAATTGGGGTGTAGGCCAATTAGATTGTGCTTAGGGATATTAGTGAATTTAGGGAGATTAGGGAGATTAGGGAGATTAGAGAGATTAGAGAGATTAGAGAGAAGAGCGATGTTGCATACTTCCTACACTAAATTCCTTAACTTCCCTAAGTTCCTTAAACTCACCTCTCGCTCTAAATATCCATAGATCCGAAAATAACAGGTAACGCCAATCGGCATGATACCGCCTTGCCATTCTTCATGCCAGGGGTCCAGCGGGGCGAGCTCAACATAACGCGCGTAATCTCATCCTCGAACGACTTGTGCGCCGTACCCTTGATGCACTCTATCTCCATAATCGCCACATAACCAGCGCTATCAACCTTAAACTTTACGACATAGTGTGCTGCGAGGTTCTTGTCGCGGAGCTGCTCAGGATAGCGTAGGTTCTCATACAACCAACTATTGAAGGCCTCGGTGCTTGTATTCATAAATATGGGCAGCGTGTCTGGGGTATTCTCGATGTTCTTGTCGAGCGAGTTTGAGCGGATAATAACCACGCCATCCTCCACATTGCCGTAATCCTTATAGTAGGAGAGCATCTCGGGCTCCTTCAAAACAGTCACATCCTTAATCTCCTCGGGTTTCAGGGCGTTAAACTGCTCCACGGTAGAGGGCACGCCATCAATAATATAGACGGGGTTCTTATCCGATACGCTCTCCTTGTCGGCGTCAAATGCCATAATAACAATCTGGTTCTCCATCTCACCCTTTGTTGCGGGCATCTTGCTCTGCTTCGACTCCAACTTAAAGGCGATAGGTAGCACAAACGACACAGATACAGCGTGGCCATTGTTAAAACCTGGTGTCCAGCGGGGCGAGGTGCTAAAAACGCGCTTCACCTCCTCGCCAAAGATGTCGGGGTACTCCGACTGGATAATATTGATGCAGTCGTACTCGATATATCCGTGGCGGTTAACGATGAAGTTCGCTACGACCATATCCTCTTTACCCTCCTTCATTGCCGCCTCGGGATAGCGTACATTCTGCATCACCCACTCGCGGAATGCAAGGAGGTCGCCACCCATAAACTGAGGCATAACATCGGCAGAGATGAAGGGCATATCCTCCTCTTCGGCATCCTTGAGCGTGATGACAATAACGCCATTCGAGGTGTCGCCGAGGTGGTCAAACTCCTTTATCTCATTTTCGTTTTTGAGTACCGTCATAGACTCCAATCTGTCACCCAAGTTCTGAACCTCCTCGATAGTGGCCACCTTACCATTTATAATATACAGTGGTTTTTGTGGCTCGCCATTGGCGTAGGTCGTAGCGGCAGCGAGGAGCGCTACCACGGTTATAAGTAAGTGTTTCATAATCTATTACGATTTTAAGTCTTCTTTAATAGGTTTTAAGAGCTCTTGTTTTCTATTGCAAAGATAGGGGTATATTTCGCTATTGCCTAATTTTTAAGGTTAAAGAGTGTTAATGAAAATGTTAAATAGTGTTAAGAGGGGTGTGGCGTACGGTATTTTTGTTACCTTTGTGCTAAGTGAAACGCAGTTATGAGAGAGCAGAACTTCAAAATAGTATCCGTTGTTGTGGTCCTTGCCTTGGCACTCCTTGTTGCCGTCGAGGCTATGTGGAGCGTGCGCACCTATCGCGACATGCGCAGAAGCTATGAGCAGCAGATATGCAGCGTCTTAGAGGAGGCTGCGTGGAAGTATGCCACCAACTCCATGAATGGCGATGCTGCAATCAACATAGGTAATATCTCGCGCTTCCACGCCTTTGTGGGTGAGGGTCTGCGCACTGCGGGCTTAGCTACGGAGTTTCGTGTCGAGGTGCTCTCGACAACCGATACTGAGCCTATTGTGATTATGTCGATGGGCGAACTAACTAAGGGCGAGGATATTATCTCGGTGGATAAGAGGCTAACACCGCTTATTCTGCGCCTTACGGTTATGGACCCTCACTCCGCCATCCTTGGCGACATGAAGCGTATGCTTATAATGCAGGGTCTCTCGGTCTTGCTCCTCATCGCCGCTTTTTTGTATATGTTACGCACGCTCTTTCGTGCTAAGGAGGTCGAGAAGATACGTCGCGACCTGACGCACAACATCACACATGAGCTCAAGACTCCCATAGCTGCGGCATACGCCTCGGTAGATGCGCTACGCACGATGCCGGAGATTGTGGGTGAGAGGCGCGAAGAGTATCTCGACATGGCACATGGCGAGTTGCAGCGCCTCGGCGCTATGGTTGATGAGATACTGCGCAGCTCGACCGAGAAGTTCGCTACGGCGGAGTTACGCCTCGAGGAGTGCAGCGTGGCGGATATGGTTGAGCGCGTGGTGAAGTCGCTCGATATGCGCTATGCCTCGCGCAAGGTTGAGTGGTGCATAGAGGTGGAGGAGGGGTGTGTTGTTGTTGCTGATAGATTCTACCTTGAGGGGGCGCTTTCGGCAGTTGTAGATAATGCCATCAAGTATTCGGATGAGCAGTCTAAGGTTAGGATTTGTAGCACAGTAAGAGATGGATATACATATATAAGTGTAGAGGATTGTGGCATCGGCATACCGCGCAAGGAGCGTAGGCGCATATTCGATAAGTATTACCGCATAACCTCGGGTGATAAGTACACAACATCGGGTTATGGCATTGGTCTATACTTTGTGCGTAGCGTTGTAGAGCGCCACGGCGGCAGTGTCACGCTCAGCTCGAAGCTCGGTGAGGGCTCATGTTTCACTCTAAAACTTTTGCGCTATGGCAAGTAGACGTATTCTTGTTGTTGAGGATGAGGCGGTGCTCATCCGTATTCTTGGCGATGCGCTGCGTGGCGCGGGCTACGAGGTCTACACTGCTGTAAATGGTGTGGATGGCCTCGCGGAGTTCCAGCGCGTGCACCCCGACCTTGTTGTGGCGGATATTATGATGCCCGAAATGGATGGCATGAGCATGGTGCGCGAGATACGCAAGACAAGTAGGGCATGCGAAGTGTTGTTCCTCTCGGCACGTAGTAGCGTTGAAGATGTGTGCGAGGGCTTCAAGAGTGGTGGTAACGACTATCTGCGTAAGCCGTTCGCACTCAGTGAACTGTTGGCGCGTGTTGCTGCGCTTTTGGCGCGACACCCAGACGAGGTGGAGGCATCGGGCATCGTTACCATAGGCGAGTATCGCCTTGATAGCAATCTCTGGACACTGACACATAATGGCACTACGCGCCGCCTAACAGCGCGCGAGTCAGCGGTGCTTGCGATGCTTGCATCAAGTGTTGGCGAGGTGGTAGCCTCGGAGAGGTTGCTAAAGGAGATATGGGGCGACGACAGCTACTACAACCTTCGCTCGTTGAATGTCTTTATCTCGCGTTTGCGTGGCTACCTCGAAGATGACCCGCGCGTCGAGATACAGTCGATGCGAGGCGTGGGGTATCGCCTGATATTAAAATAGAAAATGGGGGCTGACTAAAAAGTAAATTAGCCAGTCCCCCATAACCTAAGAGAGTGAATAAAAATACACTTTTTATTCACTCTCCTCAGCCTCCTCTATTGGTTATTTCTGCTCAATAATAGTGCCCTCCCACTCAATAGATACACTATCCTCGCTCTCCATAACGAAGTATGCACGAATCTTGTGATAGGGGTAGCCCGATGAGTGCTCACCATCGGCGATAACTTCGAGCCATCCCTCAGTAAAGCGGTAGAGGTCGCTATTGGTGTAGGGTGTGAAGTAGCTCCACTCGTAATATACGGTGTTAACCATGTCGTTAGACAAGAGGTATCGGCCCGTAGAAAGTATGGTGTTGCTATCGGCTGTATATATGTCGGTGTATACAGCATAGCCCGTAGCCTCATCGTAGAAGGTGATGTAGTCGTTGCGCAAGCCATCCGCATAGGTCACGAGGCTCTTCACCGAGATGCGGTCACTAAGCGCGTATGTAGCCTCGGGCATGGGCGTAGGATTCTCAATCCATGAGTTATCCTCCTCATTGTTACCATTACCCGTATTATCATCCTCCTTGTTCTCGTCATCCTCATTGCCGCCCTTGTTTGGGTCGTCGTCGTTAGGGTTCTCAGGTTCTTCGGTGTTGTCGGGAGTCTGTGGGGTCTGTGTCTCCTCACACGCCGTAGCTACAAGCGTAAAGGCGAGGAGTAACATGAGTAAATTCTTGATTTTCATAGAGTCTGCATTAAGTAAAAAAGACTACCACCCCGAGAGGCAATAGTCTTTCTTGTGTTTTGAAATTATGCTTCGGTATTTGCCTGAGTCTCCTTGAGTGCTTCGCGCAACTTCGCGGGGAAGTTACTCTTGATATCGCGCTCCATAGCGAGAATCATGCTGCATATAGCGCGTGGTGATGAGCTGCCGTGGCCAATCATTACGGGGGCGTTGATACCCATAACCTGAAGACCGCCAACGCTCTCAGCGTTCATGCTATCCCAGAAGTCATACTGCCAGTAGAGCTTGGGCACGATGCGGCCGAGGATGGGACGGAGCCATAGTTTGAGGCGTGGCTTGCCACCACCAAGGCGGAAGTTGATGCGGTAGAGAGACTCACCCATCTTGAGGAGGCTGTTGCCTACAAAGGCATCAGCAACCACTACATCGCCAATCTTGCCGGTGAAAATGTACGATGCCTCGACATTACCTACGAAGTTGTAACGCTTGTCCTCCTTCATAAGGTCGTATGTGGCCTTAGCCTGGGCATTACCCTTGCCCTCCTCCTCGCCGATGTTGAGCAACGCAACACGGGGATTCTCCATGTTGAGTGCCGACTTGGCGTAGATAGAGCCGAGCAAGCCATACTGTGCCAAAACCTCGGGCTTAGCGTCTACGTTGAGACCTACATCCATAAGCACAGCGCGCTGTATGCCCTTCTCGGTAGATATTGTAGGTATGAGTGTTGCGAGTACGGGGCGTATAACACCCTCGATAGGCTTGATGACCTGCATTGAACCAACCATCATTGCGCCTGTTGAGCCAGCACTTGCAAAGCCGTCAATCTTACCCTCTGCGAGGTCATTGAAGCCGCGTGTCATACTCGAGTCGCGCTTTGCGATGAAGGCCTTTGCGGGGTGGTCGCCCATCTCGATAACCTGTGTTGTAGCCACAATGTCGAAGCTGCTCTCGTTTGCGCCATGCTTCTTGATGAGCTCGCGTATGCGCTTCTCATCGCCATAGAGTACAATGCGACTCTCCTTGTCGAGTAGCTTAAGTGACATTACTGCACCCTCAATGGCTACCTCGGGAGCGAAGTCGCCGCCCATGGCATCTATACCGATTTTAATCATAGTAGTTTGGTGTTATGGGACATAGGTTGAGTGTCCCCGTTTAGGTGAGCGTAGGGGATGTCTACTCACATGGATACAAAAAAGAGCACTACCACTTTCGCGGTGTGCTCTTTGTGAACTTTGAAGACTACTCAGCTGCCTTCTTCTCGATAGCGAGCTTACCGCGGTAGAAGCCGCACTCGGGGCATACGCGGTGGTAGAGTACTGCTGAACCGCAGTTTGAGCAGTTTACTACAGTGGGAACTACAGCCTTGTAGTGAGTTCTTCTCTTGTCTCGACGTGTTGAAGAGACTTTGTGTTTAGGATGTGCCATTTTACAATATAATTTTTAAGTATTTATGTTTCTTCTGTTCTCGTAGCAACCCGACGGATAAGCTGCCACTCGAACCCATTTTTCACTATTTCTCCTGCATTTGACTCTTGAGCGCCTCGAGTACCGACTTGTTGTAGTCGTCCAGTCCCACAACGTCACTCTCCTCTGCCTTAGCCTCAAGTGCTTCAAGCTCCTCCTCCGAAATCTCGGTAAACGAAGCCAACATCTCGGGGTTACACTCACCCTCCTCGTGTACACGACTGTAGGGTAGTGAGAGTACGATGCTCTCGTAGATGTACTGTGTGAGGTCGACCACATCGTCGGCGGGCGATATCCACATCACATCACCATCGTAGTAGTCGGTCTCATCCGAGAACTTAACAACGAGGTCTCCCTCATAGTCAATAGCAATTGGGCAATCCTCAAGACAGCGGTCGCACTCGCAAATTACCTCACCCTCGATGGTGATGTTTAGTTCCAACATCGACTCGCTGCGCACGAGGTTCGCACGCACATTGCAATCACCGCCCTTGATTTCCTCGGTCTCAAACGCTTCGAAAAGTTTGTTATCTACCTGAAAATCAAAGGTGTGCTCACCATTCTTAAGCCCCTTATAGGCTATTGTATATAATCCAATTTGCTCCATTTCAGCACAAATAGTCTGCAAATTTACTATAAAAAACTAAAATCTGCAAATTATTACTATTTTTGTAGCATAAAAACATAGAATTTTTTTTGTGATGCAACCTTATACCATAATTTTAGATAGCGATTTTTCGGAGCTATGGCGCTATAACATTGTCGTAATGTGTAGTGTTTTGCACGCTGGTGCAGAGGTGGAATTTTTGAAGCACTCCTCGGATATTGCTCCTGTGGGTGCGGAGCTTAGAGAGATCCCCCGCGGCTATAGCGCCAATCGCAGGGTGGAACTGAGCACCCAGCCTGCCGATGCCCTTACCTTATATATATATGTCATGCCTCATACTCTGCCCATGACAACCGATGTCGCCGAGGCTAAACCCTTTGAGATGGTCGTCGAGGTGCTGCACGGCAAGGAGCAGATATTGCGCAAAAGGGTAGAGATTAACCAGTGGTCTGGCGAGAATATTGAGATTAATCTTTGAGTGCGCTCCGCAGCGTTGTCGGGTAGCGGCTAACATATATGTTTACAATAGAGAAGCATAAGGGCTATCGCACGACGCGATAGCCCTTATGTTGTTATGGTATTGCTGTTGCGACTACATCATGCCGCCCATGCCTGCAGCTGCAGCTGCGCTCATGCCAGGTAGTGCGCTGTCATCCTTCTTCTCGGCCAATACACACTCTGTAGTGAGGAACATTGAAGCGATAGATGCGGCGTTCTCCAAAGCTACGCGCGACACCTTTGTTGGGTCGATGATACCCGCAGCGAGCATATCCTCGTAGCGGTCGTCACGAGCGTTGTAACCGAAGGCACCTGTGCCCTCCTTAACCTTGTTAACAACAACTGAACCCTCGCCGCCAGCGTTAGCAACAATCTGGCGCAATGGCTCCTCGATAGCGCGCTTAACAATCTGGATACCTGTAGTCTGGTCGTCGTTCTCGCCCTTCATGCCCTCGAGGCACTCTACGGCGCGGATGTATGCTACGCCACCACCAGGAACGATACCCTCCTCAACAGCGGCGCGTGTAGCAGCCAAGGCATCATCTACGCGATCCTTCTTCTCCTTCATCTCTACCTCGGTTGCAGCACCTACGTAGAGAACAGCAACGCCACCAGCGAGCTTCGCCAAGCGCTCCTGAAGCTTCTCGCGGTCGTAGTCCGATGTAGCGTTCTCGATAGAGGCGCGAATCTGCTGTACGCGAGCTGCGATAGCCTCCTTAGAGCCTGCGCCATCAACGATAGTGGTGTTCTCCTTGTTGAGAGTAATCTTGTCGGCAGTACCCAAAGCCTCGAGGCCTGCGTCCTCAATCTTCATGCCCTTATCTGTTGAGATAACAGTACCACCTGTGAGTGTTGCGATATCCTCGAGAATCTCCTTGCGGCGGTCACCGAAGCCTGGAGCCTTACATGCAGCAATCTTAAGTGTGCCACGGAGCTTATTCACAACCAATGCCGACAATGCCTCACCGTCAACATCCTCCGCAATGATAAGGAGCGAACGACCGCTCTGTGCCACGGGCTCAAGGATGCCCATAATCTCCTTCATTGTCGAAATCTTCTTGTCGGTGATGAGGATATATGGCTTATCAAGCTGTGCCTCCATCTTCTCGGTGTCGGTGATGAAGTAAGCAGAGATGTAACCGCGGTCGAACTGCATACCCTCAACAACGTCAACGTGTGTCTCGGTGCCCTTAGCCTCCTCAACGGTGATAACACCCTCGTTGTTCACCTTGGCCATAGCCTCGGCAATGAGCTTACCAATTTTTGAGTCGTTGTTAGCAGAGATTGTAGCCACCTGCTCAATCTTTGCGATGTCCGAGCCTACAACCTGGCTCTGAGACTTGAGCGACTCTACGACCTTCGCTACCGCAGCGTCGATACCGCGCTTGAGGTCCATGGGGTTAGCACCTGCTGTAACGTTCTTGATACCCACAGAGATGAGTGACTGAGCAAGAACAGTAGCAGTTGTAGTACCATCGCCAGCGTCGTCGTTAGTCTTTGACGCTACCTCGCGTACCATCTGTGCGCCCATGTTTGCGAATGTATCCTCAAGCTCCACCTCCTTAGCAACGGTTACGCCATCCTTGGTTACGTGGGGAGCACCGAACTTCTTGTCGATGATTACGTTACGACCCTTAGGGCCGAGTGTCACCTTTACGGCGTTGCATAGTGCGTCAACACCCTCCTTCAAAAGCTCACGAGCCTCTACATTATATTTAATCTCCTTTGCCATATTTATCGGTCTTATAAATTTTATTGTAAAAATTCTTTTTAGTCAATAACAGCAATAATGTCTGACTGTTTCATAACGAGGTAGTCCTCACCCTCGTAGTGGAGCTCTGTGCCAGCGTACTTGCCATACATAACGACATCGCCAACCTTTACCTCCATCTGAACCTCTGCGGTGCCAGGACCTGCTGCAATAACCTTACCCATAAGGGGCTTCTCCTTTGCTGTGTCGGGGATGAAGAGACCACCTGCGGTCTTCTCCTCTGCGGGATTGGGCTTAACCAATACGCGATCTGAAAGCGGTTTTACTGCCATAGTTTTAGTCTTAAGTTTTATGTTATTTATTAATTTTCTGTTTGGTCTTTAGTCTGGGCAATCTCTGTGCCAAAGCGGCGCGTATGCCAAAATCATGCAAATATAGTGACATTTTGTCATAGTTGATGACATGTGATGGCAAAAATATGAGAGAGGGGCGCGACTATTAGTCACCCCCCCCATGCTTTTAAAAGATTTTACGAGTAGCTACTTCGTCTTGATGACAATCTCGTAGGTTGATGATGGTTCAAACTCTGCGTCGTAGAGAAGCATGAAGTTCTCGTCAATGACCGCTTTGCCCCACTTGTTGCCAACGAGCTGAGGGTTGTTCAAGCGCTCGGGGAAGATATAGCTAAATGGCAAGTCGAGGACGTGTTCCTGCTTAAACTTGTCACCACGCATCTTCTCCATGCTGAAGTTCTCACCCGTTGTAATGGTCACGATGTAGCGCTTACCCTTGCGCTCAGAGGTCACGGAGTAGTCCTGCTCGCCCGCGCTCTGAAGGCGTACCTCCCACTTGGGGTCGCCATAGTATACCAAGACATCGCGGTCATGCCAGAAGCCTATCATATCCCAGTCCTGGGCGCTCTCTAAGTCCACATCGCGTCCTGTAACCTCCGAGACTCTATCGGCAGCTGTTGTAAGCTCCTCCATAAACTCATCACAGAAGTTGTAGCGCTCGTCGAGGAGTGCTGGTGTCCACTCATTGTGCTGATGTATGAGGTCTTGTTGGTTGATATATACCGCCTCGGCCAAGGTGTAGCGCTCGGGGTTTGTTACCCAATATTTGAGAGCTCCCCAGCCGTTGCGACCATGCCATGTGGTAACGACATAACCAACCATTGTTGCGGCATTCGAGCCATTCATCCATGCGGCAGCCATGCTCTCCTTAGTGTTGTTCATATCTCCAATAAGGCAGTTGCCCACAGCCGTATATACGCGGCGCTTGCCCGACTCTTGCAAGTCCCACTCCTCGCCAGTAAATCTATCCTGAGCGTAGAGCTGGCCATTGCGGGGTTTGAGGTTACCCAACGAGTATGGCATCTCGAGGTTCTGCTGTGTGGCGTGTGCCGCAGTGACAACAAGGTCGGGGTCGTACTCTGCATATAGCTCTGTGAACTTGGGCAATACCTCCTCGGGTGCTACCATGCCTGTTACTATCTCGCCATCGAAGCCACGCTTCTCGCCCCATAGACCCTTGGTGTGGTCATCAATCCATGCATAGTTGTCGAACCACTTAGCGCTGTTTAGCTCCATGATTGTGGCAACGGCATCCTTTATAACGAGGGGCTCGGTGCTGTTATCAACCATGCGCATTGCTGCCTCGGCATCGTAGCCAGTGATAATGCCCCACATAAAGTCGGCGTAGATATCGCTATCTATATCGCGGCTAACATGGTGGAACTCGATGACGTAGTCTCGACCGATATTTTCGGGCATATCGACAATAGCGACATAACGGGGTTGTATCTGTCGTAGGTTCTCTGCAGTCTCGCAGGGCGACTCCGCAAATATGAGAACCTCTGCATCGTGCTTCATGGCTAATTTATTGACGACCTCTCGCCACGCCTTGTCTTGGTTGACATCCTCCGATGCGATAACCACATATTCGGGGTTTGCGGCATAGGCATAGCATAGTGCCGATACCATCAGAAATAGGGTAGTTGCTATATTTCTCATCGTCTTGATATATGTATAGTTGTTAATCTCTATTTTTCGTACTTGTCACCCCAGAGGACACGCATGCGCTCGGCGATTTTTGCCTCTTGTGCATTCTGCTCGTTGGGTGTGTAGAAGCGTGTGCCCGAGAGCGATTCGGGCAGGAACTCCTGACGTACAAAGTTCCCCGCATAGTCGTGGGCATACTTATAATCGGCACCATAGCCCATGTCGCCCATGAGCTTTGTAGGGGCGTTGCGCAGATGTAAGGGCACGGGACGGTTGGTAGTGTCGTTGTTTACCATCGCCAAGGCCTTGTTTATAGCCGCGTATGCCGAGTTGCTCTTGGGACTTGTGGCGAGATATATCGTGGTCTCGGCAAGCGTTATGCGCGCCTCGGGCATGCCAATCTTATGCACCGTGTCGAAGCAGGCATTTGCCAAGAGTAGGGCATTGGGGTTCGCAAGACCTACATCCTCCGATGCCAGAATCACAAGGCGGCGCGCTATGAATCGTGGTTCCTCGCCTCCCGCGAGCATGCGGGCGAGGTAGTAGATTGCAGCATTGGGGTCGCTGCCACGCACCGATTTTATGAATGCTGATATGACGTCGTAGTGCTGCTCGCCCGACTTATCGTAAAGGGCGATGTTCTGTTGCAGACACTCTGTGATGTAGTCGTCGCTGATGACTATGTCGCCATCCGAAGCGCCTACCACTATGTCGAGGATGTTGAGTAGCTTACGCGCGTCGCCTCCCGAGAAGCGGAACAGAGCCTCGGTCTCCTTGACCTCTATGTTGCGCTTCTGCAGCTCTGCATCTGTTGTTAGCGCGCGGTTGAGCAGTGTCTGCAACTCGCCATCCTCCATGGGCTTAAGTACATAGACCTGGCAGCGGCTCAAAAGTGGCGAGATAACCTCAAATGATGGGTTCTCGGTGGTGGCGCCAATAAGCGTCACTATGCCCTGTTCCACGGCGCCGAGCAGCGAGTCCTGCTGCGACTTGTTGAAACGGTGAATCTCGTCGTTAAACAAGAAGGCGGGGCGTGCGGTGAAGAGGTGTTGGTTCTTAGCCTTTTCTATAACCTCGCGTACCTCCTTCACGCCCGACGTAACAGCCGAGAGGGTGTAGAAGGGGCGGTCGAGGGTGTTGGCGATAATCTTGGCAAGGGTGGTCTTGCCCACACCTGGAGGGCCCCATAGGATAAATGAGGGTACACTGCCCGTGGTGATGAACTTGCGGAATACGCCGTTCTCACCCACGAGGTGTTTCTGTCCTATGTAGTCGTCGAGGCTCTGTGGACGCAGACGCTCGGCCAAGGGTTGTAGTGCCATAATATATAGGTGAGGGTGTCGTGAAACACCCTCTGTTGTATCGTTGTTAGTGCTTGATGTCGGCAACCTTGTTAGGGTCGTGCTTATACTTGAACAATACCCAGAAGAGTAGTGCTACTACAAGGGCATAACCCGCGAAGATAAGCCATGTGTTGCTCCAACCCTCGGCGATGGCCTGTCCATTTGTTACGACCTTGTCGGCGGTCTCCACAGCCTGTGGAACAAAGCGGTTGACTACAGCCTGCGCGCCGAGTGTTCCGACGGTAGCGCCGATGCCGTTGGTCATAATCATGAAGAGTCCCTGTGCCGATGAACGCATCTCGCCGCTGGTGTTCTCGTTCACATAGAGCGAGCCAGAGATGTTGAAGAAGTCGAACGCCACGCCGTAGACAATCATCGAGAGTATGAACATCCACAAGCCATCGCCGGGGTTACCCAAGCCGAAGAGTCCGAAGCGCAATACCCATGCAAACATAGCGATGAGCATAACCCTCTTGATGCCGAAGCGCTTGAGGAAGAAGGGGATGAGGAGTATGCACAACGTCTCCGAAACCTGCGACAACGAAATTAGTGCATTGGCATGGTTAGCACCAAAGGTGTTGGCGAACTCTGGTAGGTTCTTGAACGAGGTGATAAAGCCGTTGGCAAAGCCATTGGTAATCTGCAACGACACGCCCAACAACATCGAGAAGATGAAGAAGAGTGCCATCTGCTTGCTCTTGAAGAGCTTGAAGGCATCGAGTCCGAGGCGCTGCATAAGGCTCTTGTTGCCTACGCCATGGCTCACAGGGCAGTTGGGGAGCATAAGGGTGAACGATGCCATAACCAAGCCTATGATTGCGCACTGGAAGAACTGTAGGTGGCTTGCCTGGAATCCTGCGAAGTCGCACACGAGCATCGCCACGATAAATCCCACTGTGCCAAACACGCGGATTGGAGGGAATGCCTTTACGGTGTCGTAGCCACCCTGCTCGAGCGAGGTGTAGGCAACAGAGTTAGATAGCGCAAGCGTAGGCATGTAGAAGGCAACGCTTATGGAGTATAGTATAAACATGTGTAGTATCATGTCGTTGCTTGCGTAGTATCCTGCGCCTGCGATGAAGGCTGCAGCCACGGCGTGACATATGCCCAAGAGACGCTGTGCGGGCATCCACTTGTCGGCGATGATGCCCATAATGGCGGGCATGAAAATCGATACCACGCCCTGCATGGCGTAGAACCAACCAATCAAATCACCATATCCCTCCGCGAAGAGATAACCTCCCATAGATGTTAGATATGAACCCCATACTGCAAATTGCAAAAAGTTCATCACTATCAAACGCGACTTTATTGCTCTCATAATCAGTCTGTTTAATGCTTTTAAAATTTGTTGTCTCAAAAAATTTTAACAAAGGTATGAAATTTTTTTCACATTTTTCTTTGCAATTCAAAAATATTATTATAATTTTGCACCGTCAAAAACAAATATTGGGCTATGGTGTAATGGTAACACTACAGATTCTGGTCCTGTCATTCTTGGTTCGAATCCAGGTAGCCCAACTAAAACGA
>JAZRAW010000003.1:0-12783 GCA_045634765.1 Alistipes sp. | reverse complement strand
GCCCTCGATTGTCGAGATGCCATGACCTGGCAGGTCGAGAGTCACAACTCGCACATCCTTTTTGAGCAAATCCACAAACTCATCCCACACAATCATAGACTCAAGATAGCCGTGCAGAAGCACAACACAACGGTCGCCGTGCTCGGTATCGGCAACATGCATAGGGGTATCCCCTGCCATAAGAAATTTCTCAATCATAGAGCCATCCTCCACTTTATATTCTAAACGTTGTACAATATTACGAAAAAAAGGGGACAATAGCAAGTCGTGGTGATAAAAAATGTTATTTCTGTACTCGGAATTTTGAATGCCCCAAAATTATTTGTACCTTTGACCGAATGTATAGTTCAAAAATGAGGCAGGATATGGCGAACTTCGAGATTATAAAGTGTCATGGTTCGGGCAACGACTTTATCATGGTCGACACCACGCGTTTGGATGGCTCCCATACTATCGATTGGTCAGCCTTTGCACGCATAGCGTGTGACCGAAAGAGTGGTATAGGCAGCGATGGCGTCTTGCTCGTTGTGCGTAACAGCGAGGGTATCTATGGCATGGATATGCTCAACCCCGATGGCACGCATGCCGAGATGTGTGGCAACGGCATACGCTGTGTGGCACGCTTAGCCCAGGAGCGTGGTTATCTCGAGGGTGGACGCCTAACCTCTGGAGGCCGTCTCTTTGCGGCGCGTAGTGCAGAGCCTATAGCTGCGGGCGTGGAGACATTCTCGGTGGATATACCCATTGCAACGTGGAGCGAGAGTTTCGCACTCTTTGGTAGTGAGGAGCGATTTGTGGGTAGAGTTATTGAGTCCTTGGATGGTGAACTACGATTTACGGCACTCAATTTGGGTAATCCCCACATTGTGGCGGCGGTAGAGCGTATAGATATGTCACTATTGGAGCAACTTGGCGAACGAGTTAAGGGGCTGAAGGGTGAGTTCCCCCATGGTGTAAACGTCTCGATGTATGAGGTGTTGTCGCCAAGAAGCATATTTGTGGCGACATATGAACGTGGCGCGGGAATAACCCTATCGTGTGGCACGGCAATGACGGCATCGGCAACGGCAGCAACACTCCTCGGCTATGTGGATAGGGGGGAGAGAATAGAGGTCTTTAATCGCGGTGGTATGGTTGCATGTCGCACGGAGATAACCGATAAGATAGTCACTACGCTTGAGGGCAATGCTACCTTTGAGTGGGTGGGAGAGGCGCACTTCAATGGAGAGGATTTCACCTATAGCATACTTCAAAAAAGCGGTGAAGCTGAGCTGTGGAGTAGATTTGTTGAGAGCTTAAACAGATAGTATAACATCCTATGTATAGAGGGATACTTGCATATATGTCGCTTGTGCTGATGACGTTATTCGTTGTCGGCTGTAATGTGACGCGCAATCTCCCCGAGGGTGAGTATCTCTTGACCCGCGTTCAGTTTGATGAGGACAAGGAGACGCCTCGCGACCAGCGCATCACGGTTGACAATGATGGCATTGATATATATGTAAGGCAGTCGCCAAATAAGCGATTCCTCGGCATTGACTTCTATGTCTGGGTATATGAGAAGGCGAATCCCGAGAAGGATAATTGGTGGAACAACTTCAAACGTAAGATTGGCGAGGAGCCTGTGTTGCTCGATATGGACCTTACGGAGAAGTCGATTACCAACCTTGAGACATATCTGCGTACCAGAGGCTACTTCCACTCGGAGGTGACATATAGCATCGACACCACAAGGCGTAAGCGCAGAGCAGATATCACCTATATTATTCGTCAGGGCGAGCCTACGCGCATCAACGACATACACTACAGTTTTCGTGATAGCTCGCTGCGCAGTGTTATCCTTGCTGATAGTAGCGACTGTATGCTTAAGCGCGGTGATGTACTCGATATCACGCTGCTCGATGCTGAACGAAATCGCATTGCAGCAAACCTAAATAATAGGGGTTACTTCGACTTTACTGTAAATAATATATCGTACGAGGTAGATACGCTGGGTCACCCCTACACGGCAAATGTTCGTCTTATTGTCCGTCCCACACTCGTGGGATATAGTGAGCGTGGTGAGCCTCTGTGGGAGGATAACGCCATATACCGCATACGCGACATAAATGTCTATCCAACATATGACCCAATGTTGCGTTCGACGATGGGTTTTGGCGCAGATGCCATGATTGATACCACATATAGCGGTGGTCTACGCATAATACGCGATGTGAACGTTAGACCACAGTTGCGCAACTCTGTCCTCCGTCATACTGTTGAGATATATCCTAACTACATCTACAACTCTGAGCAGGTGACGCGCACCTATAGCGAGCTTATGGCATTGGGCTTCTTCCGTAATGCCAAGGTAGATTTTATGCGTGTGCCTGGCGAAGATTCGTTCGTCACGCTGATGAATGTAAATGCTAATGGCGAAACGGAGTTTCTGACCACGCGCGAAAGGTATCTCGACTGTAATATCTATGGAACACCGGCACTGAAGCAGAGCATGAAGGTGGAGGTCGAGGCCTCGACAACATCGACATTCTACGGCTTGAGTGCGACTTTGGGTTATAGTAATAGGAATGTATTTAGGGGTGCTGAGGCATTTGATATATCGGCGCGTTTCGGCTTCGAATTTATGTATGCTCGCGATGTTGAGAAACGCTCGGCAAATGAACTTAGCATTACGGCGGGACTCTCCTTCCCGCGCTTCATTTTACCTTTCCGCACTAAGCCCGGATTGGGCGTGACGCAGCCTCGCACACGCCTTGAGTTGGCCTTCGACTACCAAGATAGACCCTACTACAGACGCAATATCTTTACTACGCGTTGGGCATATTCATGGAAGCAGGGTGGTCGCTCTTCGTTTATCGTGCGCCCTGTAGATGTTAACTGGATTGATGTCAAGAGTGTGGATGAGAACTTCCTCGCCGACATCGATAATCGCTATCTGCGTACGTCGTTCGAGTCGCAGCTTACAGCGGGACTATCTGCCTCATATACATTTAATACACAACGCTCAGATATGGACCCCAACTCCACATTTGTGCGTGCAAACCTCGAAACAGCGGGTAACCTCATCCAGGGCCTTGAGTCACTATTCTCGCACCATGCACCTGGTAAGAACTACTACGAGATATTCGGTATACGCTACTCGCAGTATGTGCGCTCGGAGGTTAGTGCAAGTCGTCGCATCTCGCTTGGCCACAATATGGTCCTTGCGGGACGCCTCTATGGCGGTGTGGGTGTGACATATGGCAACTCGCATGGTCGCTCAATACCCTTCGACCGTATGTTCTATTGTGGTGGCGCAAACTCTATGCGCGGTTGGGTACCCCGAACCCTTGGACCAGGCAATAGACTCGAGATAGACGACACGACATACCCTGCTCAGGTGGGTGATGTGCGTCTTGAGGCAAATGCTGAGTTCCGCTTCCCTGTGTGGTGGATATTCCATGGTGCAGTATTCCTCGATTTGGGTAATGTTTGGTACTTGCGCGATACGGAGGATAGCAACCCCGAGGAGGTCTTCCATTTCAATAACTTCTATAAGCAGTTAGGATTTAACACAGGCCTTGGACTACGCATCGACGCGACATTCGTAATCTTGCGTATAGACCTTGGCTTGCAGCTCCATAACCCTGGACGACCTGAGGGTGAGCGATGGATACATGACTTCAAATGGAATAATATGGCCCTAAACTTTGGTGTGGGATACCCATTCTAAATATACTACAACCTATGTCAAAGAGAGAGAATAGAGTAGATTTCCCCGTGGACCTTGTATATACATGGGTCAATGGTAATGATGCAGCGTGGAGAGAGAAGCGTATGAAGTATATGCCTGAGCAGCCTACAACGGGTAGGGTGCCAAACCATATGAATGAGGCACGATGGCGTGAGAATAATGAGCTTGTATACTCGCTGCGCTCAGTGGAACTATACGCACCTTGGGTCAACCGTATATATATAGTGACAGATGGTCAGGTGCCCGCGTGGCTAAACACGGACCATCCCAAGATTAAGATTGTAGACCATAGTGAGATACTCCCTGCAGATGCTCTGCCCGTGTTCTCGTCACACGCCATAGAGAGCTGCATCTATCGCATCCCAGGGCTTGCAGAGCACTTCGTGTATGGCAATGATGACACCTTCTTTGGTGCTCCTACAACACCCGATGTCTTCTTCAATCGCGATGGCGCCCCCATTGTACGCGTGAAGGGCGTTCGCTTCAAGCGTGAGAAGGCGCGCACTGCTGGCAACTACTATCGTGTGCTATATCGTATGCAGTCGCTCGTGCAGGAGTATTGGGGTAAGCTGATATGCCATGAGCCCCACCATAACTTTGATGCCTATCGTAAGAGTGACTTCGAGAAGTGTGTTGCCACAATCCCTGAGCAGTGGGATGCAACGGCACATAGCCGCTTTAGAACGAATGAGGATATGCAGCGATGCTTCGTTAGCTACTACTCTGTGGCAGCCGCAGGTGCTACGCTACGCAAGGTAAACCGCTACAACCGCATTAACAATCCCATAAGCCTTTTCAAGGCTCTCGTTACGGGACGTTATGCCGCTGATTCGCGTTGGATAAAGTTGAATATCAAGAGCTACGATAAGGATTTCAATAAGTATAATCCCCTAATGTTCTGCATGAATGATAATGCCCAGACATCGGATGAGGATTGCCGTCGCATGATAGAGTTTCTCGAGCGTAAGTTCCCAAATAAGAGTAGTTTCGAACTTTAGTTTGGGGCGGCAAAATAACATAGGGTGTTTGACATAATGTCGAACACCCTATATTGTTGGTTGGTATCTATTGCTTAGAACGCCTTGCCGATACCGAGGAAGTCCTCAGCCTTGAGCGCAGCACCACCAATAAGACCACCATCTACATTCTCCTTAGAGAAGATCTCACCAGCATTAGAGGGCTTGCATGAACCACCGTAGAGGATAGCGCACTCCTCAGCTGCAGCGCCGAACTTCGAGCGCAACACCTCGCGGATATATGCGTGAATCTCCTCAGCCTGCTCAGCTGTTGCAGTCTTACCAGTACCGATAGCCCAAACAGGCTCGTATGCGATAACGAGCTGGGCGAACTGCTCCTCAGTAAGGTTGAATACTACCTCCTCAATCTGCTGCTTGCACACCTCAAAGTGGCGACCTGCCTCACGCTCCTCGAGGTTCTCACCTACGCAGTAGATGGGCTTGAGGTTATTCTCATAAGCGCGTGCCATCTTCTTGTTCAAAGTCTCAGATGTCTCGCCATAGTACTGACGACGCTCTGAGTGACCAAGGATAACATACTCACAACCGAGTGCTGCAATCATCTCTGCCGATACCTCGCCGGTGTAAGCACCCTTAACCTCTGTTGCACAATCCTGTGCGCCAACAGCGATGTTAGAGCCCTTCAATGTCTCGATAACGCTGTGAAGGTGTGTGAATGGGGGACATACGATAAGTGTTACGCAGTCGCAAACATCCTTACGACCAGCTGCTACGCCCTTAGCCAACTCAACACCCTCCGCGGGCAAGGTGTTCATCTTCCAGTTACCCGCAACAATCTTCTTTCTCATTCTCTTATAATTTTAGTTTAATTGTTCTGATTAATAAGGTTAACAACAACTTTTGTCATTATATCCTTCTCCTCTACCTTACTTTGAGCAATCATTAGCGTCAAGGCTACCAGCGTATTGTTGTCGAGAAGTCGAGAGCCATCCTCTCGGTATAATATACCATTCTTCTCTAAGAACCACAAAAATAGAAAGGCTGCAATGCGCTTATTACCATCGCTAAACGAGTGGTTCTTAACCGTAAGATATAGTAAGTTTGCAGCTTTCTCCTCGATGCTTGGGTATAACTCTTGACCATCGAATGTCTGATATATCACGCCCATGGTGCTCTTGAAGGAGTCATCCTTTTCATGCGCAAAAAGGTCGCTTCCACCGAACTTATCTTTCAATATCGCGAGTGCCTCAATAGCATCTTTGTATGTCGCCCTAAAAACCTCCCTATTGGTAGTTTGTGTGATGTCCAGAGTTTGGTAGTCATATCTATCTAAGGTATCAAGTCCGTACGAGTAGTCACTGATAACCCTTAGAAGTCCTACTGCCTCATCCTGCGTTATACTCTTATGAGCAAGCACATTGCGCATGATAGCAATAGTCTGCTTCAGCTCATCCAACTGCTCCGCCTTGGCGTTATTATTTATGGCATAACCTCTAATTATATAATCCTTGAGGATTTTATTTGCCCAAATGCGGAATTGAGTACCACGTTGAGACTTAACACGATAACCTACAGATATGATTACATCAAGGTTATAAAATTTTGTAAGTCGACTTACCTTTCTGTTGCCCTCATTTTGAACTAGAAAGAAATCCTTTCGAGTTGAAGCCTCATCTAACTCTTTCTCTCGATAAATGTTGCCTATATGAAGGCTAACATTTTGAGGTTGAGTATGCAACAGTTGTGCTATCTGCATTCTAGACAACCACACAGTATCCCCCTCGAGGCGGACGTCTATAATCGTCTCGCCATCGGGGGTCTGATATATTGCTATGTTGCTGTCGGTGGTCTGCATCAGAAGTCTCCTTATGCCTGTGCCTCAATCCAAGCCTTAATCTCTGCAGTTGCGAGACCGAGCTTGTTCTTCTTGTTGAAGCCGCAAAGGTCGTTGAAGAGCTTCATGCCGCCAGTAGATGCGGTGTTCTTGAACGCCTCAAGGGTGATATAACCCATTTTCTGAACCACAGCAACCCACTCTGCGGGGATGCCAGCCTCGGTATATACCTCCTCAGCATCTGCTACCACCTTCTTCTCGGGGCGCATAGTGGGGAAGAACAATACATCCTGGATAGATGTCTCGCCTGTCATGAACATTGTGAGGCGGTCGATGCCGATACCCATACCTGAGCACGATGGCATACCATACTCCAATGCGCGTACGAAGTCCATATCGATAACCATAGCCTCGTCGTCGCCCTTCTCCGAGAGGCGCATCTGCTCCTCGAAGCGCTCGAGCTGGTCGATAGGATCGTTGAGCTCTGAGTATGCGTTACACAACTCCTTACCGTTTACGAAGAGCTCGAAGCGCTCTGTAAGGTCGTTGTTGTCGCGGTGACGCTTACACAATGGTGACATCTCGATAGGATAGTCTGTTACGAATGTAGGCTGGATGAGGTCGCCCTCGCAGTACTGACCAAAGATAGCGTCGATAAGTTTGCCCTTACCCATTGTCTCGTCAATCTCTACGTTGAGGCGCTTACAAGCCTCGCGCAACTGCTCCTCCGACTGACCTGTGATGTCGTAGCCAGTCTTCTCGCGGATGGCATCTGTCATTGTCACACGGCGGAAGGGGGCCTTGAACGAGATGGTCTTGCCCTCGAGCACAACATCTGTAGTGCCATTTACGGCCATCGCTACGCGCTCCAACATCTGCTCGGTGAACTCCTGCATCCAGATGTAGTCCTTGTATGCCACATATATCTCCATACATGTGAACTCGGGGTTGTGCGTGCGGTCCATACCCTCGTTACGGAAGTTCTTACCGAACTCGTATACGCCATCGAAGCCACCAACAATAAGGCGCTTGAGGTACAACTCCGTAGCTATTCGCATGTAGAAGTCGATATCAAGAGCGTTGTGGTGTGTGATGAATGGGCGTGCTGCCGCACCACCAGGGATGGGCTGCAAAATAGGAGTCTCCACCTCAAGGTAGCCGCGCTCGTTGAAGAAGTCACGCATTGTCTGCATGATCTTGGCGCGCTTGATGAATGTATCCTTGACATGGGGGTTAACCACGAGGTCGAGGTAACGCTGACGATAGCGCACCTCAGGGTCGGTGAGTGCGTCGAATGTCTGTCCATCCTTCTGCTTCACGACGGGAAGGGGGCGTACAGACTTTGAGAGCACGGTAAACTTCTTACAGTGTACCGACAACTCGCCAGTATTTGTGAGGAACGCAAAACCCTCAACGCCGATGAAGTCACCGATATCGAGCAACTTCTTGAATACGGTATTGTAGAGTGTGGGATCGCCCTCGGGGCAGATGTCGTCACGACGGATGTATACCTGGATGCGACCTGTTGAGTCCTGAAGCTCGAAGAAGGATGCCGAGCCCATGATACGGCGGCTCATGATACGTCCTGCAATTGCAACCTCCTGATAGTTGCCCTTCTCTGCGTCGAAGTTCTGGGCAATCTCTTGGGCTGATGCATTCACCTCGAAACGAGCTGCGGGGTATGGGTTGATGCCCAACTCGCGCAACGCCTTAAGCGATTGACGGCGCAACTGTTCCTGTTCACTAAGTTCGATATTCATAATATATGCTTTAAATTATTTATATTCACGCTACAAAGTTATGCAAAAAAATGAGATATTGTGCTAAAGCACAACCCTATTTATTGCTTAAAGTTATTAAGCGGCTTTATCAATCTTTGACTTTGCATAGTCGAGGGTTACGACAAACTCCTTGTTCTCACCCTCAGGCATATCGAACATTACATCCATCATGATAGCCTCGCAAATGGTACGCAAACCGCGTGCTCCGAGCTTAAACTCTATCGCCTTGTCGACAATGTAGTCGAGGACTTCGGGCTCGAAAGTTAGCTTGATGTCGTCTAAAGCCATGAGCGTCTCATACTGACGGATGATGGAGTTCTTGGGCTCGGTGAGGATGGAGCGTAGAGCGGCACGCTCTAATGGCTCCATATATGTAAGCACTGGCAAGCGGCCAATCAACTCGGGGATAAGACCGAACGAACGTAAGTCCTGAGGCTGGATATAGCTCATGATGTTGTTCTCGTTGATACGCTGCTTATTCTGTGCGCCATAGCCAATAGCATTGGTATTCAGACGCATGGCAATCTTCTTCTCGATGCCGTCAAATGCTCCACCACATATAAACAAGATGTTAGAGGTGTTGACCTGTATGTACTTTTGGTCGGGGTGCTTACGACCACCCTGGGGTGGTACGTTGACCACAGTGCCCTCCAATATCTTGAGCAGTGCCTGCTGAACACCCTCGCCCGATACATCGCGCGTGATAGAGGGGTTGTCGCCCTTGCGAGCAATCTTGTCGACCTCATCGATGAAGATTATGCCTCGCTCGGCAGCCTCGACATCATAGTCTGCAGCCTGCAACAGGCGCGAGAGGATGCTCTCAACATCCTCGCCCACATAACCCGCCTGTGTGAGTGCCGTAGCATCGACAATCGAGAAGGGGACGTGCAACAAGCGAGCGATGGTGCGCGCCATAAGGGTCTTGCCCGTACCTGTAGGACCTACGAGTACGATGTTCGACTTGTCGAGCTCCACATCCTCGGTCTTGCCCTTGGATAGTAGTCGTTTATAGTGGTTGTACACGGCAACCGATAGGTAGCGCTTCGCTGCATCCTGGCCGATTACATAATCATCCAAGAAGCTCTTTATCTGGTTGGGGCGTAAGAGGTCGCTCTTTGTGAGTGGCTCAAACTTCGAGCCTTTGGCACCACGATTTCTCTTTTTGCCACCCTCAACTATGTTGTGCTCAACGAGCAACTCGTAGCCGTGCTCAATACATGATGAGCAGATGCATGCGCCATCACCACCATTGAACATCAATGGTGCCTCCTCGGCGGGTGTTCCGCAGAACGAACAGCAGTTGTCGTTGCGCTCTGTACTCTTTCGTGATTTCTGTGTCATCTGTTACTCTTTAGGTCGATTATCTTCGACTCAATACGCGGTCGATGAGGCCATACTCCTGAGCCTCAGCTGCCGTGAGCCAGTAGTCGCGGTCGGCATCTGCCTCAATCTTCTCGATTGACTTGCCAGAGTGTGAGGCGAGAATCTCGTATAGCTCACGCTTGGTCTTGGCAATCTCGCGCGCTGTAATCTCGATGTCCGAAGCCTGACCCTGCACACCGCCGAGAGGCTGGTGAATCATCACGCGAGAGTGTGGCAATGCTGAGCGCTTGCCCGCAGCACCTGCAGTGAGCAATACAGCACCCATAGAGGCTGCCATGCCTGTGCAGATTGTAGCTACGTCACACGATATGAGCTGCATGGTGTCGTAGATGCCCAAACCTGCTGAAACAGAGCCACCAGGTGAGTTGATGTATAGCTGAATGTCCTTGTCGGCATCCACAGACTCGAGGAAGAGCAACTGTGCCTGGATGATGTTTGCGGCATCATCGTAGATGGGGGCACCAAGGAAGATGATGCGATCCATCATCAGGCGCGAGAAGACATCCATAGTCGCCACGTTGAGGTGTCGCTCCTCGATAATGGTGGGCGATACGTAGTTCTCAATCTGGGCACGGAAGTCGTGCATCACCATAGAGTTGATGCCGCAGTGCAGTCGTGCGTATTTGTCAAATTCTTTCATAGTTGCGATTATGTTATTTGATGAGTACTTCAATTCAAGGCTATGATTGAAGGCATCTATTGAGCCTTGCTGTGTAGTCTCATCTACAAAAACAATTCCCGAGCTATAATATGCCCGGGAACTGCCTCCTTATGTCACTATTTCCGGGATCGGAACCTTATGCAAGCTCCTCAGCGAGCTTTGCAAACTCCTCAGCCGAGATAGCCTTCTCGGTAACCTTAATCTTACCGCGAAGGTACTCTACAACCTTCTCCTCGAAGAGCTTCTCGTAAATCTTCTGAAGCTGCTCCTTGTTATCCATAATCTGCTTAGCGAAGCCCTCGAGCATATCTGCGGGTGCAGATGGCATGCCGTACTGAGCAAACTGCATCTGTGCGAAAGACATAGCCTCAGCCTTTGCCTCCTCGGGAGATACCTTAAGCTCGCCCTCAGTGATGAAGTGCTTCTGCAAGTAGTTCCATGTGAACATGTTGATGAATGCGGGGAAGTCCTTCTCAATCTCCTCACGAGAGAACTTACCCTCGTTGATGACATACAACCAACGCTTCAAGAACTCCTCAGGCATCTGAAGACCAGCCTTCTCGATGATGAACTTACGCATCTGGTTAACGAACATGAAGTCGCACTCACGCTTAAGCTCACGCTCGATCTCCTCGTCGATGAACTTGTCAAGCTCCTCCTCTGATGTTACGTTGCCAGCAGGGAACGCCATCTTGAAGAACTCCTCGTTGAGCTCAGGCTCTGCGAAGCGGCGAATCTTTGTGATCTCCAACTCGAACTCTGCCTTGATGCTCTCAAGCTCCTCCTCCTTAACTGAGAGGATTGCGGCACGCTGCTCAGGCTTCTTGTAGAGCTCGTTGATGTTTACAGTAGTCTTGTAACCTACCTCCTTGCCAATCCATGCGGCACGCTCCTCGTCGCTCATAGAGATAAGACCTACGTAAGCCTCCTCGATGCGCATGTCGCCGTTGTCCAAAGTTACGTTGAGAGCCTCATCCTTCTCCACCTTATCTGCATCTACAAGGCGGCCGTAGCGGCGCAAGTAGTTAGCGCGGAAGTCGTCGTGCATCTTCTTGTCAACCTTAATCATGTTGTATGTAACCTTGTCCTTAGCAGAGAGCTCAAGCTCAATCTTTGGAGCCTCACCAATCTCGAATGTGAACTCGAACTCGGTGTTGTTCTCGAAGTCAAACTCGCCCTGCTCCTCTGATGGGATAACATCACCTACATAGTCGATGTTCTCCTTCTGCAAGTACTCAAATACAGATGTTGATGCAATGTGATATGACTGCTCAGCAACGACGTGCTTGCCATACATCTTCTTTACGATACCCATAGGTACCATGCCGGGACGGAAACCGGGTACGTTTGCCTTACGCTTGTAGTCGCGCAACTGCTTCTCTACTGCCTGACCATAGTCAGCCTCGCCAACAACGACCTTCAAAATTGAGAGGCCGCCCTCACGCTGTTCTCTTGTAATATTCATAACTCTATTTTAGTTTATTTGTTCTTTCTTAAAGACTCGCTTACTTATATAGGTATATAAGTCGCGCAAAGGTAATAAAAAAATGTTAATTCGGAAATTTACTACACGAAAAGTGTATAATATTTTCGGAGCATGACGCTTAATTCTCATTTTTAACATATCTTTGTCGGTGCAATATTGCACCACTACTGTGCAGAGTACACGATTATGATTTTAGACGTAGCACGACATAAATTCTACGAGGGATTAATTACGCTTTTTGTCACCACCATGGCTTTGACAATCTTCTTGATTGTGAATAGCGGTGATGGTGGCGGTGTATATGCCTCATATTCACCAGTTATGTCGCTGTTATCGGCTGTTACTTACGACGTTGTGTTTGTGCAAAAGAGTATAGTCGCTATACTCTATGTGATTAGTGTTTTGACGCTCTCGCGCTCTACGCTGCGCACACATATATATCCATCCGATACCATGGCAACGATGTCGACGTGCGCCATAATGATGTTGCCAATGTTGGCTACAGGGGCGGCATTCCGAGAGTCTGTAGTGATGCTGCTTACGTCAGCTGCTTTGGCCAATATGTTCTATTGTTTTGGCCCACATCGCTCTATGCATCGCCTCTTTAGCGCTATGCTTGCGGCGGGTTTGCTGGCAATGGTTGAACCATCGCTCGCTGTTGTGCCCATTGCTATGAGTGTTGCGCTTATCGTTGCACGTAAGCGTGTTAGAGAGGTTGTTGTGGTTGTCGTGGGAATGCTCTTGCCGATATTCTCATGCTTCTATATAGAGTGGTTGCATGGCGTGGGTTTCACTCATAGTATATCCGTGTGGTGGAGTAGTGTAGTGAAATCTATAGATTATAGCATCCTCGACAGTATGTCGATTGCGCGTCTTATTTTTGTGGCATATGTGCTATTTATGCAGGTCGTATCCTCTGTATTCTACT
>JAZRAW010000002.1:0-25694 GCA_045634765.1 Alistipes sp. | reverse complement strand
TGATATACCTTCTTCACCTCCATAAGTCCAGGATGAGGTGTGCGGTCGGGCGATACGAGTCCATTGCAACAGAAGTTCTCATCGTGGTGGTACATAGTAGCACCGAAGTCGCCACCATATGCCCAATAGTGCTTTCCATTCTCGCCCACTGCGTCAATACCCTGGTCCACCCAGTCCCAGATGAAGCCACCCTGCATATGTGGGTGTCCCTCCATTATGTCGAAGAACTCGCGGAGGTTGCCCGTAGAGTTGCCCATGGCGTGGGCAAACTCACACATTATGTATGGCTTCTTGGCGTCGGTGCGCTCGGCCCATCGGCGGAACTCCTCTATTGGTGGGTACATCGGACAGCTAATGTCGGTATGAGGGCCGCTATATCCCTGTTCAAGCTGCACGAAGCGGGTCTTGTCACGCTGATGTATCCACTCATACATCTCACCATAGACCTCGCCATCGCTACTCTCGTTACCCATCGACCATAGGATTACCGAGGGGTGGTTCTTGTCACGCTCTACCATCGACTGCACACGGTCGTGGTGTGCTGCCTTCCACTCTGCACGATGCGAGGGGTGGAACTCGGGATAGTCGCTTTGGTATCCCACGCCACAGCCATGCGCCTCGATATTCGCCTCATCTACAAGCAATATGCCGTGTATATCGCAGAGGTCATACCACTCCGTAGGCTGTGGATAGTGGCTCGTGCGCACAGCGTTGATGTTATGCTGCTTCATAAGGTATATATCCTTGAGCATCAACTCGCGCGTTACGACATGCCCCGTTGCAGGGTTGTGCTCATGGATGTTAACACCATTTATCATTAGTGGCTGACCATTAAGTAGCAACTGCGCATCCCTTATCTCAACCTTTCTGAAGCCCGTATTGCATGCCACACTCTCGATGACATTACCCTTGTTATCGGTAAGTGTTACCACCGTAGTGTATAGTTGGGGGTTCTCATGACTCCAAACATCTACATTATTTAGCGTACGAGAGAAGTCTATGTCAAGTGTACTATTAGGCTCCACCTTCACGCTCTTTGATAGTATAACAACCGCCCTCTCGTAGACAAATTTTTGAGTTTGGTAGTTATAGCGACCCTTGACCAAAGAGAGCTTTACAGCACCCTTAAAGGGTTGACTATCCGTATTCTGCACGCTTACCGTAGCGTTGTAAAGTCCATTGGTGTAGGTCTCATCGAGGTCTGCAACAACGAACATATCGGCGATGCGTGTCTTGCCCGCGGCGTAGACCTTAACCTTGCGATCGAAGCCCGAGAGGCGCCAGAAGTCCTGATCCTCGAGGTAGGAGCCATCGCACCAGCGATAGCCCTCAATAGCAAGGAGGTTACCACCCTGCTTAACATAGGGCGTGATGTCGAACTCCACGGCGGTCTTTGTGCCCTCGCTATATCCCACCTTTACGCCATTAAGCCATATGTGCATAGCCGCCAAACCCGACTCGAAGTGGAGGATAATGCGGCGACCCTCCCACTCTTGGGGGATGTCGAACTCGTGGCGATAGCATCCCGTGGGGTTGTCATCGTGGGGTATGTATGGCGGATTTTTGGGGAATGGGTACACTATATTAGTATATATAGGGTAACCGTAGCCGTTAATCTCCCAGTTGCCAGGCACGGGCATAGTACCCCACGCCTCGTCGTCGTAGTCTACACTCCAGAAGCCCTCGGGTGCCTCGGCGGGCGTAGCACTCCAGTGGAAGCGCCACTCGCCGCTTATATCCATCACGAGCGAGGACTCACCACGCGCAAAGGCCTCCTCGGCAGAGGGGTATGGCATAAGCGTAGCACGCGCGGGAAGTTTGTTCTCGGCAAACATCTCGGGGTTCTCCCAGTAGGGGTCTTGCGCCATGGCTGCAGCGGCAACCAGCACAAATATAGCAGTTAGCACTCTCTTCATAGCTTACTTCAAAATTAGGTTGTCGATTCTGATTTTTGGAACATAGTGCACTCCCTCCTCGCGGTAGTATGTGAGCGAGTCACCCTCGCTGCATTCCACCAACTCTATGCGCTCTGCGGGGCGACCAATAGCCAACACCAACAATGGGTCGTGTGGCAAATTAAGCACCTCCTTAATCTCGGCATGGTCAAAGGCACCTATGCAGATGCCACCCAATCCCATCTCCGTAGCCTGAAGTAGCATCGACTGCGCCACGATGCCGAGGTCTACGCTCACATAGTGGCTGTCAGGCACGGTTGAGCAGATGACGATAAAGGCGTTGGGCTCTGTACCCGCAAAGGGTAGGTGCAGTTCGGGCAGAGCACCGCCGAGGCGTATATGCTTCAATACCGTCGCCGCCTCGTCGCTAAGCACTGGGCGAAAGCGCAACACCTGCTGATTGCGTGCCGAGGGGCATAGCGTAGCCACCTCAATTATGCGGCGCAGCTGGTCGGGACGCACCACGAACTTTGTGTCGTAGCCGCGGTAGCTGCGGTTAGCCTTAAGCAACCTATTGAGCGTTGCCACGCGTTTTTTTGTGGGCTGCTGGTTGCGATAGTCCTCCATACGTTTCTCGAGATAGTTGTCTGCCATAGGGTCTTGGTTTTACGACTGTCATCCTGAGTGTAACGAAGGATCTCCTCGACGAGTGTGTATTGTGTTTCGTTGTCATTAGTCGGCTTTGAGGAGATTCTTCACTAAAGTTCAGAATGACAGAGTCTGTTACTTTTCTACAAAGGTAGTATTTTTTTCAAAGACCCCAATAGGGAAATTAGAGAATTTAGGGAATTTAACGAGACATATCCCTAAGTTCACTAAACTCCTTAAGTTCCCTAATTACAAAGAAAAGGGCTGTGCAAGCAATTTGCACAGCCCCATATATGGGGGTTAGGAAACCCTAACCTATAGGTCTAAGATTAGCGAGCGATAATCTCGTCGGCAGACATCTGAACGCGCTCGTTAGAGAATGTCATCTCTGAAACACGCTGACCCATCTGAGCCTTCTCGCTGAAGAACTTATCAGCAGCTACCTCGTTGCAAACGATGCTCTGGAGACCAGGACCCTCGTTCTGGCTCTGCTGGTAAGCATCCCACCATGCAACGTAGTTAGCAGCGTCGCCACAACCATCGTAAGTAGGCTCAATCCATGTACGGAAGAGCTTAGACATTGCACCATCAGCATCGAATACGATAGCTACGAACTCGTACTTACCACCGAACTCAAGGAATGTGTAAGTGTGAGTAGTAGTGTGTGAGCCATACTCGTTGATTGACCATACAAGACCGTCGATATACTGCTTGTCGTTGTAGTACTCGCTCTCGGCACGACCTGTCCAGTTGTATGTGTCGAAGAAGTAAGCACCGTGGTTGTCAGAGCTGAACTTCACCTCAATTGGGAAGATAGCGTAACCAGCGTAGTTAGCCAAGTACTCGTAACCAGCATAGTCTTTGAAGTCTGCAGAATCGTAGTAACCGTTGTCAACGAGCTCGATAGATACGTCGCCATTAGCACCCTTAGTCTTGAAAGTCTGAGTGAAGATCTGTGAAGTTGTTGCTACACCACCGCGTGAACCAAATGCGTAGAGCACATACTCAGTCTCCATCTCGAGGTCGATTACGCTTGTAGTAACTTTACCACGAAGGAGCTCGTAGCTCATGTTGTGGAGGAGGTACTCCTGACGCTCTGCATCGTTGCTGCCATAAGTAGCCCAATCAGATGCCTTCTCCCAACCTGCTACATAGTAGTCATCGTTAGTTGGAGTGAATGTGAAATTAGCAGTGCGTGAAGTGAGGTTGCTTACCTCAGGAGTAATAACGTTGTCAGACATTGCAACATCACCAGTAGTAAACTTAACAACCTCAGGAGTTGAGCAGCAGAGACCATTCTCATCCATAGCGAATGCGAAGAGGTAGTAGTCGTGGTTAGCCAAAAGCTCGAACTCGTAGTGGCTCTTAGGAGTGCCGTCAGCGTAGTCACCAACGCAAGTGAAGTTTGCGATGATGTCAGCATTAGACATATCCTTCATCATCTCCTGAACAGCGTTTGCCCACCAGTACTCAACAACACGAGACTCATCATTGAGGAAGTCCATGTTCTCGAGGTAGTCGTTAACCTGGATGCTGTTAAGAACATCGAAGTAGTAGTCACCAGTGTAATCTCCTACAGGAGTTACATCAGCCTTAACCAATGTACCCTCAACGATATCGTAGGTCATCTCGAAATCTACATCCTTCTTCTCGGGCTTAGCAGTCTCAACAGTGAAGAATGTCACATCAGAGAGCAAAGCACCTGACTCGTAGTCGAAGTAGTAGCAGTAGAATGTGTAGGGCACACCTGAAGCACCGTTAGATACGGTAATACCAGGCTGGTCACCTACCTTACAACGCTCCTGCATGATCTGTGCAGCAGACATACCGTAGAACTGACCCAACCATGCGAAATATGCAATGTCATCCTCGTAGTAGTCCTCGCCAGTCTCGAAGCCTGAAGCGATGATATACTCGGGAGAAGCCGACATCACGATGTAGGGCAAAGTCTTGTTCTCAGGAATTACATCAACAGTATAGTCGAAGTAAGTAGCTGTAACGTTCTCCAAAGTGAAGCCAGCCTTAACTGCAGCACCCTGCTTAACTGTGAAGACAGCATCCTCAGCGTAGCGGTACTTAACAGTTACCAAGCACTCACGCTCTGCGTCAGTGGGGTTAGCCTCAACAGTGAACTGAAGAGCACCTGTGATGCTATAGTTGAAGTCCTTAACCCAAGACTCAGCTGCCTCAGCAGAGATCTTCTCGTTCTTGTGTGGATTCTCACCCTCGCCATTGTACTGGATTGTGTACTCGATGAGGTATGAACCACCTGCGAGGCTTGTAGAGATTGAAGTCTTACCCAACTTGATTGTACAATCCTTCTCTACAACGGGAGGTGTAGGCTGGTCTGGTCCCTCAGGAGTATCCTGACAACCGACCATAAGAGCAAGAGCCATGATAGGCATAAGACCCATCATCAAGAAATTCTTAAGTGTTCTCATAGAATTTGTTAGTTAAAATTTAGTTTTGTTAATATAATTTAGTCTCTTCTTTTTTCAATTTTTGCGCACCTCTTTTTCTCAATACTGCGCACCTTTTTTCTCAATTTTTGCGCACACCATAGCGCCTTGGCAAGGCTTTAATTTATAAACTTTTTTATAAAAAAACACCTCTTCAAGTGGCAAATATAATAATAAAATGCAAAACAAAAAGTCTCATTACTCAAAAAAATATAAAATAATATTAAAATAGGGTTGCACTATGACAATAAAAATCATATCTTTGCTCAAGAAAATAACTTAATTTTTAGAATAATAATTGTGACTATGAGAAAATTTGGACTTTTTTTGAGTCTGCTTGCGGCAGTATGCGCCACTGCAATCACAGCCTGCACCGAGCAGGGGCAAGAGGTTGACAATGTGGACACTACCACATCTATCGTCTTCAACGATATCGAAAATAATATCGTAGAGATTGACGCTGACGGTGGCGAAGTGAGCATCAGTTATGTTATCAACAACGGCATCGAGGGCATCGACATCGTGGCGGCATCAGATGTAGAGTGGATTTCCGACATCACAGCAAACCAAGGCACCCTAACCTTCAACGTAGCGAAGAACAAGGAGACAGAGGCTCGCAACACAAAGCTTCGTGTCACCTATCCCAATGCCGAGACCGTATACATCGTGGTTAAGCAAGCACTCTTTGATGCTATCACCTTCGAGTTGGAGGTAACAGCAAACAGCTCAACATCTTGCTCTACGCTTATCAAGCCCTCGAACGAGGATTATGCCTACATCGCTTATATGGCCGAGGTCGACTACTTCCTCTCGGCACAGATTACAACAGCCGAGGAACTCTTCCAGGATGACTACGACTACTACATGGCGTTTGCTAAGCAGTGGGAGGCACCACTACTCAAGGAGTTTTTCCTTATGAACTACATTGCATATCAAGGTGAATACTCAATCGAGTGGACAGGCATGGTGCCAGACAAGGAGTATGTGCTCTATGTCTACGCCATTGAGTTCAACGAGGAGAACAACGACTACTGGCTGGCATCGCCCATTACATACCAGATGGTTACGCTCGAGAGCGGAGAGCTTACGGAGGTTAACTTCGATGTTAACGTGGAGGTCAATGGCCCAAATGCCACATACAACATCACACCCCAAAATTGGGATGGCTACTACTACCTCACCGTATACGAGGAGGGTGACTATATGTATCGCGACACCCCCGCAGATGATGGCTATGCAAAGACTATTTCGAACACATGGCTCAACATGATGGCCGAGCTCATGGCTTCGGGATACGCCCCCGACCAGATTATCGGACTCATGTGCCTCCAGGGTCACGAGGAGTATAGCGAGGTATTGAAGGGTAACACAAACTACGCCTTGGTAATCTACGCCGTAGATATGGTTGACGGCATGCCACAGGTGGTATCGAAGCCCCAGGTCGTAAACTTCACAACAGAGGCTATTGGCGCTTCGGATATGACCCTCGACATCAAGGTTGAGAATAAGTATGTACGCGTGGCTGACGTTACCGTAACGCCCTCAACAAACGAGTATTACACCGTAGCAATCGTGCCATTTAGCGAGGTACCCGAGAGCTCTAACACCGAGATTATCGACTGGCTGAACGACAACTTCTCGATGGACTCATACCACGGCGAGATATTTAGTCACTTGAACACCTTGCAACCCGAAACCTCATACTCGATTCTTGCCTATGGCTACTATGGCGGCGTGGTTACAACAGACCTCTTCCGCTACGACTTCACAACAGATGCCGAGAGCGAGTGCGAAAATGGCGTGGTACGCGTAGACTATAACGGTCCATACAGCCTTGCGGAGCTTGAGGCATACGACCCCGACTACTTCTACAACTATGGCATGTTCGAGACCATGGGTTGGTATGCAATGTGGTCGGAGATATTCACCGAGCAGCCCACACAGGATATGTTCTACTGCATCTACTCTGCACAGGAGGTATCGGTATATGGCGAGGATGCTATATTTGCCGACCTCGTAAGCTACCCATGTGGCAAGACGCAGCTCCTTACAGGCAAGAATGGCACGCTCTATGTCATGTGCGCCGTATGTATGGACTACCGAGGCAACTACTCGGAGATGTGGATTTCGGAGCCATTCATGTATAACTATGACGCTTCGACAAAGCGCCCCGTCGATGAGCTTCTCGAGAAGATATTCGGTGCTTCACCAGCAAGCAAGAGCCTTAAGGTGCTCAGCACCAAGCCTGCAGCGCAGCCACTTAGAGCATCCATCAACCGATAGAAATAGCAAGAATAAGCAATTCATTCTGAACACTCACTATGTCATTCTGAACGAAGTGAAGAATCTCTCGGAGAGTGCTAACATTCGATTGCTGTGCTATCCCGTAGATCCTTCGCGTTGCTCAGGATGACAGAACATAGTATCACACACAGTAAACCAATGTGTGGGTGGAGTAAAATCTGCCCACACTTTTTTTGGTATACATATACGTATGTATATCATTTTTTTTATACCTTTGCCGATTATTTATAAAACGCAAATATGGAGTATTTGATTCTTATAGGAGCATTGACCCTAATCATTGTCGGTGCAATGCTGCTCACCGATGGTTCTACGGCTCTCGCAGCACGCTTTCGTGTGCCTGAGTTTATCGTGGGTCTTACAATCGTGGCTGTGGGTACATCGATGCCCGAGCTTACGGTAAGTTTCATTTCGGCACTCAATGGCGAGAGCGCTATGGCAATCGGTAATGTCGTGGGCTCTAACATCTTCAATGTTTTAGCAATCCTTGGCGTATGTGCGGTATTCTCGCCCATCATCTTCACCAAGACCAACATCCGCCGCGACATACCTATCTGCATCGCTGCGACAGTGGCACTTCTTATAGTAACATTTATCAACCAGGATATTTCGCGCTTGGAGGGTATAATTCTGCTTGTGGGCTACATTGTGATGATTGTGCTTATGATACGATCCGAGAAGAAGACGCTCCTTAAGAATCCCACACCTGCCGAGCCTGAGCAGAGCGCAAAGCCTATGCCCATATGGCGCATACCGGTGTGGATATTGTTGGGTCTTGGTGGCCTTATCTGGGGTGGCGACCTCTTTGTGGACAGCGCCTCGGCAATAGCTACTGCGTGGGGTGTACCAAAGTCGACCATCGCCATCACACTCGTAGCAGGCGGCACATCGCTTCCTGAGTTGGCATCGAGCCTTGTTGCCATATTCAAGGGTCGCACATCGTTGGCATTAGGTAACGTACTCGGCTCAAACATCGCCAACATACTCCTTATCCTCGGTCTCTGCAGCACTATCACACCACTCTCAATGGGCGATGTGACAATGATTGACATCTATGTTACGCTTGCTGCAGCAACCCTTGTGATGATCTCGGCACTCGTCATCGGTCGCGATAAGATGACCCGATTTGAGGGAGTCATTTTCCTCCTATGCTACGTAGCATACATATACTACCTCATCTCAAAGTAGAACCAGAAAGATGAAAAACTCTAACGCAAACATACGCATCTTAAGTTTCACCCTCGCCGTTATTATAGGCGTGGTGGGATTAGGCTTCATACCATCATTCAAGATGTTTGGCATGGAGGTTAAGCGAGTAGATATACTCTCGGAGCTGCGTGCAAACGATACGACCGAGGATATAACCGAGGACTACACCCCAGACTTCGACCTACTTGAGCAGGAGCTTGCCGTGGCAGAAGCACACATAAGCGTGGCAGACACTATCGCCGAGCCTATCCCCGTGAGATATGAGTGGATTGTAAGCGCAGCACCAAAGCGCACCCCCCAAAGAGTACACAGCGAGGATATCCGCCCTACGAGCACATCTATCGTCAAGTTTGAAGATTTCGACACACTATCTACAACACGCTTCGATAACTTCATATCAAAACTTGCCAATGGTGAGGATGTACGCATCGCATTCATGGGCGACTCGTTTGTCGAAGGAGACATTGTAACGTGTGACCTACGCGAGGAGCTACAGAGCAGATTTGGAGGTTGTGGCGTAGGTTTCATTCCAGCAGACATACCCTTTGCTACGGTACGAAAGACCATCAAGCGAACATCGTCAAATTGGAAGACTTACAGCGTGATGAAGCCCAAGGAGGCTCCAGAGGCTATTCGTGAGCGCTTCTTTATCTCTGGATATTTGGCCGATGGTCGCAAGGGTGCTACAACACGCTGGCAGACAACTACAGCATTCCCCTCACTCGACTCTTGCACAAGAGCTCGCATACTCTTTATCAGTCGAGACACAAGCCATGTGGAGGTGATACTTGGTGACACACTCCGAAGAGAGTTTATGGTTGCAGGCGATGAACGTGTGCGTCAGATATATGTGGAGGGCCCCACTGATGATATTAGCATACGCGTCGTAGATGGAGAGGTCATGTGCTACGGAGCTACCATGGAGGGCAACGGAGGCATCACCGTCGACAACTTCTCGGTTCGCAGCAACAATGGTCATGCAATCTTTGGTACGGGAGCATCCGTAAATCGACAGATTGATGAGATACTCGGCTACGACCTCGTGGTGTTGCAATATGGTCTAAACATTATGCAAAAGGGACAGGAGCGCTATACCACATATAGCAAGCAAGTTCGCGACATGATTGCATATGCCGAGCGATGCTTCCCCAATGCGGCGATTTTGGTTGTTGGCGTAAGCGACCGCTGGGTAAAGAACCCCGAAACCGAAGAGTATGAGCCCATTGGCTCAGTAGAGGGGCTAACAAAATATCAGCGTGCTGCGGCAGATAGTTGCAATGTGGTATTCTGGAACACATCGCTCGTGATGAACAATCTCGGAGGCATGCCCGCATTTGTCTCGAACGGCTGGGCAGCAAAGGACTATACACACATCAACTATGCTGGTGGTCGCCGCATTGCTCAGGCTCTGACCGATGCCATATGTATAGAGGTATACGACTATCTCTGCGAAATAGAGGAGGCCGAGCGCATCGAATATGAGCGCCAGCTCGAGCTACAACGACAGCGTGAAATAGCGGCTCAAGAGCTTCTAAACAGCCAGTTAAATGCTGTATCGCCCATTATCGACTCTTTGGAATGGAGTCAGCAGGTGGCACCACACGACATATCATATAGTAGCGAGGAGTAGTCATGGAGTATTTACAGTTCGATAGTGGCCTATGGCAGCGTGTGGTGGCACTCTTGGATTATAATCCAGAGTCGCCTCTCATGCTCTCTACGGGCTTCTTCCTCTTCGCTTTTCTAATATTCGCACTTGGCTATATAGTTGTTAAGCGACGCCCAAACCTACGAACATGGTACGTCACCCTATTCTCGCTCTACTTCTACTATAAACTCTCAGGTTTGTACTTGCTATTGCTTGGGGTGGTGGCACTTAGCGACTTTATAATAGGCAAGCGCGTTGCACACCGCAAAGATAGCGGACGAAGCACACGAGGATGGGTTGCACTTAGCGTAGCGATAAACGTAGCGATACTCATCTACTTCAAGGCCACGGGGTTCTTCATAGGAGTGTTGGATAACCTCTATGTCGATGGCGTGCTCAACTTCGAAGGTGTGGCCGTTCCCGCGGGTGTATCGTTCTTCGTATTCCAGTCGATAGCCTATATTGTCGACATATCTCGTGGCACGATAAAGCCCCTACGCCGCTTTATGGACTACCTCTTTCTGCTATCCTTCTTTCCAAAGATGTTCCTCGGCCCTCTTGTCAAGGCTAAGGATTTCATTCCACAGATTGAGTCACGCGATGTAAATGTTTCGCGCAACGACTTCGGTCGTGCGGTTACGCTCATTGCTGGGGGTCTTATAAAATATGCGGTCATAGCCACCTCTCTTGGAGCATTGTTCGTCAACCCCGCATTCAAGGGCGATTTGGGCGATAGTGGCATCGTGGCGCTCCTTGCCATCTACGGCTTCACAATGCAGATATACTGCGACTTCTCGGGCTACTCCGACATCGCCGTGGGCGTGGCATTAATGATGGGCTTCCGCCTTCCTGACAACTTCGATGCCCCCTACAAATCAGCTACCATAACGGAGTTCTGGCGTCGCTGGCACATATCGCTTTCGACATGGCTCAAGGAGTACCTATACATCGCCCTCGGAGGCAACCGTCGCGGTTCACTCCGCACCTACATCAATCTCTTCCTCACGATGGTGCTCGGCGGCCTATGGCATGGTGTGAGCATCTGTTATATGGCATGGGGCGTACTCCACGGTTTGGCATTAGCACTACATAAGGTGTGGCTAAAGGTAGTACCCAAATCGAAAAAGGTGGGGGCGGAGATGCATCCAGTATGGCGAGTGCTTGCAACACTCTTTACACTACATTTGGTGGCCTTTGGTTGGTTGCTATTTGCCTCGGCACAACAGAAGCCAGAGTTTGGTGAGGACCTCACCCTCTGTCTCGATATGTTAAACCGTATAGCATACAACTTCCACATCGAGGACATCATCCCAACCATTGAGGCCTCATGGGTGGCATTGACCATTATGTGCATTGGATACGCCATGCACTACCTTCCCAAGAGGTTTAGTGGCGCGATACAGAACGCAATCACACGTTCGGGATTCGTGGGTCAGTGGATTATTATCGTAGCAGTTATTTGGATTGTGATGCAGTGTAGTGCGATGCTTGTTGCAGAGACTGGCGTAGCGGCAGGCCTACCAATGTATGCAGACTACTAAACCTTTATAAATTAGACATATATGAACAACGTAACGTGGGATTGGGGTTTATTCGAGTTTCTTAATTTCGATGGCGGCAAGGGCCTCGACGCGACGATGTCCGCAATATCGGGCATATGGATGTGGCTGCCACTATACGCCTTGATTATATATATGGTATGGCAGCGCTACAGCTGGCGAGGTGTCATCGCCCTCGTTGTTGCCATAGGCGTAGCCATGGGCATGGCTGATATCATTGCTGGCATCTTCAAGCACTCAGGACCACTAAAGGGTCTATGGCCAGAGTTCCCCGTGCGCCAGCGACCCATGTTCACCGAGGGACTTGGCAATATACACGTTGTCTCGACACAGCATGGCCAGTTTGGCACGGTGTCGGCACACGCCGCGACGATAGTCTCGCTCGCAGTGCTATCCTCGATGGTCATCCGCCGCACGTGGTTTACATGGCTCATGGTGGGCGTGGCGATGGTGATATGCTACTCACGCATCTACCTTGCATGTCACTTCCCACAAGACATACTCATAGGCGCAACGTTGGGCATAGCCTCGGGATTGGTTGGATACTGGATATTCAAGCGACTACTAAAATTTAGAGAGGCTACCCGATAGTAAAACATGCGTCAGAAATAGCTCTGGCGCATCTTTTCTTTTTTTGTGGATAACGTGTCGAAAAAATAGTATCCCAAAAATTGTGTAATCCCACAAAAAATCACGAATTTTGTACACTCGAAGTGCGCACCTGTGGCTAAGAGTTGCTAAGCATGAAGCAGAAATAAATAATAAAAACGACATATAATTATGACTCAAAAACCTAACAATGAACAACTTAACACTGTGAAATACGAAGATGCAGTAGCAGCATCAAAGGAGTATTTCGCAGGTGACGAACTCGCTGCACAGGTGTGGGTGAGTAAGTATGCATTGAAGGACTCGTTCGGCAATATCTACGAGACAACACCACGCGATATGCACAATCGTATCGCGCGTGAGCTTGCCCGCATCGAGCGTAACTACCCCAACCCCTTGAGTGAGGAGCAGATTTTCAACCTCCTCGACCACTTCCGTTATGTCATTCCACAGGGTGGTCCTATGACAGGTATTGGTAACAACCTCCAGGTTGCATCACTCTCAAACTGCTTTGTTATTGGCCACAAGAATCCTGCCGACTCTTATGGTGGTATTTTCCGTATGGATGAGGAGCAGGTTCAGCTTATGAAGCGTCGTGGTGGCGTAGGTCACGACCTCTCGCACATCCGTCCTACAGGCAGCCCCGTGCTCAACTCGGCACTCACCTCTACAGGCATCGTGCCCTTCATGGAGCGTTACTCTAACTCTACACGCGAGGTGGCGCAGGATGGCCGTCGTGGTGCCTTGATGCTCTCATTGCTTATCAAGCACCCCGATGCTGAGCGCTTCATCGATGCAAAGGTTGACACAGGCAAGGTTACTGGTGCGAATGTATCTATCAAGGTAGATGACGACTTTATGCGTGCAGCATTGGCGGGTGAGTCATACCGTCAGCAGTTCCCCGTGCAGAGCGATGCACCCACCTACACTCAGGATATCGATGCAAAGAAGCTCTGGGCGAAAATCATCCACAACGCATGGAAGTCTGCGGAGCCCGGTGTGCTCTTCTGGGATACAATCATTCGCGAGAGTGTGCCCGACTGCTACGCTGACGAGGGTTTCCGCACAGTATCTACAAACCCATGTGGAGAGATTCCATTGTGCCCCTACGATAGCTGCCGCCTCTTGGCTCTCAACCTCTTGAGCTATGTTGATGCACCCTTCACCAAGGAGGCGAAGTTTAACTTTGACAAGTTCAAGGAGCATGTGGCAATGGCCATGCACCTCATGGACGACATCATCGACTTGGAGCTTGAGAAAGTGGAGCTTATCATCAATAAGATTGCATCAGATCCCGAGGATGACGACGTACGCCGCGTAGAGCTCGAGCTTTGGAAGAAGATTAAGGATATGGCACTTAAGGGTCGACGCACAGGTCTTGGCATCACTGCCGAGGGTGATATGTTGGCGGCACTTGGCCTACGCTATGGCTCTGACGAGGCTATCGACTTCACCGTGAACGTACATAAGACCCTCGCTGTGGAGGCATACCGCGCCTCTACAATGATGGCAAAGGATCGTGGTGCCTTTGGCGTATACAACTTCGAGAAGGAGCAGGGCAACCCCATGGTTGAGCGCATATGCGAGGCAGCTCCCGAGTTGCGCGAGATGATGAAGCAGTATGGTCGTCGTAACATCGCCATGCTCACCATCGCGCCCACAGGTACTACATCGCTCATGTCGCAGACTACCTCGGGTATCGAGCCCGTCTTCCGCCCCGTATATAAGCGTCGCCGCAAGATTAACCCTTCGGACAAGGACCAGGTGGCATCGTTCGTAGACGAGACAGGCGAGAAGTTTATCGAGTACTTCGTCTTCCACCACCAGTTTGTTAAGTGGCTTGAGATTAACGGCTACGACACTACCAAGCTCCAGACAATCAAGGAGGAGGAGCTCAACGAGTGGCTCAAGGCTTCGCCCTACTACAAGGCTACAGCTAACGATATCGACTGGGTTGCTAAGGTTAAGATGCAGGGCGCTATCCAGAAGTGGGTAGACCACTCTATCTCTGTTACCGTGAACCTCCCTAACGAGGTTACCGAGGAGCTCGTAGCAGATGTATATCGCACAGCATGGGAGTGTGGCTGTAAGGGTATCACCGTATATCGTGATGGCTGCCGCGACGGCGTGTTGCTCGATGTAAACTCTAAGGATAGCAAGAAGGGCAGCTGCTCAAGCAACAGCATGCGTCGTCCAGAGTCTATTCCCGCAGACATCGTGCGTTTCAAGAATGGTAGTGAGGATTGGATTGCCTTCGTAGGTAAGCAGGATGACCGCCCATACGAGATTTTCACTGGTAAGATTGAGGAGGATGCTATGTACATCCCTAAGACTATCACCCACGGTCATATCCTCAAGGTTACCGAGGCTGATGGCACTAAGCGCTACGACTTCCAGTATCAGGACCGCTACGGCTATATCAACACCATTGGTGGTATCTCACGTCTCTTCGATGAGGAGTTCTGGAACTATGCGAAGCTTATCTCTGGCGTATTGCGCTACGGCATGCCTATCGACAAGGTTGTGCAGCTCGTCGATGGTTTGCACCTCGACTCTGAGACTATCAACACTTGGAAGAATGGTGTTGAGCGTGCGTTGAAGCAGTATATCAAGGATGGCACCCGCGGTAAGGGTCGCTGCCCACAGTGTGGCCAGGAGAATATGGCATACCAGAATGGTTGCCTCACATGTATGGCTTGCGGTTACTCAAAGTGTAACTAATACTACTTCAAGGATATACCTTATATTAGGGGAGGCTATATTACTTTTTAGCCTCCCCTTCGCTTTGGTCTCTTTCTTCTACTTCATTCTGTAGTCGTCATTGCGAGGAGGGCCTGCCCGACGTGGCAATCCCCTCGAAGCCGACCATAGACAACGTTGATAGTGTATTGCCACTGAGGAGATTCTTGAGTTCCTCTACCTTGCTCCGCCTCGGCATAACAAGTAAACTTGTTCTGCACTCGGCTTAATCGCAACGTTCACTACGTTCAGAATGACGCAGTGTATAGTGCCAACATTGTCAACGCTATTACTAATTGCTAATTACTCATTACTAATTAGTTAAGGGGATTCCCACGTCGCTACGCTCCTCGGAATGACGTTGTTAGTGTGTGCGTCATTGCGAGGCTTGGAACAAGCCGTGGCAATCTCATTCGCAGCCCTCTGTCATCCTGAGCAACGCGAAGGATCTACGGGATAGCACAGCAATCGAACGTCAGCACTCTCCGAGAGATTCTTCACTACGTTCAGAATGACATAGTGAGTGTTCAGAATGACATTCATAGTATCATTACTAATTGCTAATTACTCATTACTAATTAGTTGAGCTCCCAACCGTCGCTACGCTCCTCGGAATGACGTTGTTAGTGTGTGCGTCATTGCGAGGCTTGGAACAAGCCGTGGCAATCTCATTCGCATCCCTCTGTCATCCTGAGCAACGCGAAGGATCTCGAGGTTTGCACTACCATCAACCGTCTCCGAGACCTTGAGATTCTTCACTACGTTCAGAATGACGCAGTGTATAGCGCCAACATTGTCAACGCTATTACTAATTGCTAATTACTCATTACTAATTAGTTAAGGGCCTGCCCGACGTGGCAATCTCATTCACGCTGTATGTCATCCTGAGCGAAAGCAAAGCATCTATGGGATAGCACAGCAATCGAACGTCAGCACTCTCCGAGAGATTCTTCACCACGTTCAGAATGACATAGTGAGTGTTCAGAATGACATTCATAACATCATTACTAATTGCTAATTACTCATTACTAATTAGTTAAGGGCCTGCCCGACGTGGCAATCTCATTCACGCTGTATGTCATCCTGAGCGAAAGCAAAGCATCTATGGGATAGCACAATGGTCGAACGCAATTACACTTTTATAACCACAACAGCGAAATTTGTGGTTACAGTAAAGCGAGTGCACCCAAAAAAAGTTGGCGTAAAATTTGTGTTATCACCAAATTATACTTATTTTTGTGTTGTATTATCCAAATGATTTAAGGCAATTACGATGACAAAACTATCAACATACCCCCAGTCATCAACCCCCAATTTGCATAGGGGGGGGGTATTTTACGCCTATAAATCAGCAAGTTACACTCTAATATCCCTTAAAAATATTTCATATACATCCCCGCCACTTCATCGTTGCGGGTAGAGTTCATTTGTCTGCACCTATCGTTGCTGACACTTGGGCACTTATTGTTTGAGCCTCGCACATAGAGGAGCATTTGAGGGAATTTAACATCGGCACACTTTTTTTTTAACCTAATTTACATTATGAAAAGATTTTTTGTTTTAGCGGCATTGGTGCTTGGATTAGCAGCATGCCAAACGGAGCCTGAGGGTCTTGACGTAAACGTTGGTGGCGAGGTTGACACTACCATCACCGTTACGCTTCCTGAGGATGCAATCACCCGTGCTCAGGGTGGTACCGACAGTGCAGAAAGTGGCTTGGCAAATGCCACTAACGAGACAGTTCGCGTTATCTTCCAGGTATTCGACGAGAATGGTAACACAAACAACAATTTGCGCCAGGTGAAAACCATTTCAACTGACACAGAGAAATCAGTTAACTTTGAGGTTCGCCTTGTTCCTGGTCGCCAGTACACTTTCGTAGCATGGGCTGACCAGGGTGATGAGGATGAGTACTTCGACACTGACGATCTCAAGAACGTAAAGCTTGTTAGCTGGGATGCTATGGATGAGGCTCGTGATGCATTCACTGCTACTCACACAGAGTCAAACTACTCAGCAACTTCAAGCATCACACTTAAGCTTACTCGTCCATTCGCTAAGCTTCGCGTTATCACTACTGATATGAAGCAGCTTAACGACCTCGGTATTGAGCCTGCTAAAGCAACTGTAGAGTACACTGTTAAACACTACAATGCATTCAACGCTTTTGCTGGTAAGGTTATTAACGATTCAAAGAACCGCGATATCAAGCACGAAAACTTCACTATCGAGGCATACGGTGATAATGTTGATAATGAGTCTATGGTCTTGTTCACTGATTACTTCTTCGCTGCAGACCAGGAGGAGGTTGTTAATTTCAATTTGTCAGTATACGAGGAAAATGGCAGAATCATCGGCGAGACTATCAACTTCAACACTCCTATCCCTGCACGTCGTAACTACTTGACTACTATCTCTGGTAACATCCTTACTGATGGTAACAACGTTACTGTCAATGTTGAGGATGCGTTTGAGAATGGTTCAACTTGGAATCCAGCAGAGGATGAGTACGATGTTGAGATTGTAGACGTTTTCGACACAGCCAGCCTCAAGGATGCAATTGCTAATGCTGATAGCGACGTGGTTATCAATGCTAACGGTGCAGAGATCAATTTGAATTATGGCCTTACCGCGACAGCTATTCCTGCTGGCAAGACTGTTACTATCTGCAATGCAAACGTTGTTGGCAAAAGCTACGGTAATGGTGTAAATGGCACAGTTATCTTCGAGAACTGTACATTTAATAATCCTACAGGTGCATATTCTATCCACTTTGATAACGGTAATGGTAACGTAATCTTCAAGAACTGTGATCTCTACGGTTGGAACTCATTTGGTAAACTCGGCTCAGTATCTTTCGAGAACTGTACATTGACTGGTAACGGCACCTACGCTTTGATTCGTTCTTACACTACATTGTCACTCAAGGACTGCGTAATCAATATTACTGACGCAGACCACACCGATAATTTCTCTGAGGGCGTTGAGGCTGTAGAGGGAGCAACTATGACAGCAGAAAATGTTGTATACGAGGTATCTAACCAGACAGGTTTGAAATATACTCTCAAGGCAGGTGTAAAGAATATCACTCTACTTGCTGGTGAGTATGAGCTTTCAGAATTGACTTTTGCAGATGGCACATACACATTGAAGGGCGCTGACATCGATGATGTTGTATTGAAACTCTCTAAGAGTATCTATCTTAGCAATAAGGGTATAACTCTTGAGACCCTTACTTTCAAGGTTCCTGCAGGTTTGACATACAATGAGTCTCAATTTGCATTCATTCACCACGCTACAGAGTTCAATATGAACAACTGCGTTATCGATGGTGGTCGTCTTCGATTGAATGTTAACGAGGCAAACATCTACAATTGCCAGTTCAATGTTACTGCATCAAGTGGCTTCGATGGCTACGGCTTGTTCTACTATGGTAACAATAATTCAACTGTCAATATCTCTAACTCTACCTTTACTGCTCTCCAGAAGGCTGTTGTATTGTACAATGAGAGTGCTGTAACTATGAACCTCAATGTTGATAACTGTATTTTCACTGCTTCTCAGTCAACTGACAAGGCTGCAATCTCGATTCATTCGGAGTTGGGCATTAACGGTAATGTAAACATCACGAACTCAAGAGCAACTGGTTTTGCTAATTACAACGGTGGTTTGTGGCGTGATGTAAACAACAATACTGGTACAAACAACAACAAATTTAATGTTACTGTAGATGGTGTTCAGGTGCAGTTTGCTGGTTATGAAACTGTAGCAGCTGGTGTTTTAATGAAAGACGGAGAGTATTATGTAAACTCTGTTGCTGGTCTTCAGTGGATCGAGGCTCAGGCGGATAACTTCTTTGCTGGTAAGACTATCAAATTGATGAACGATATCGATTGCAAAGATGCAGAGATTAAGCCAATCAGATTTTTTGAGCCAGAAAAACCAACGACATTTGATGGTCAGATGCATACTATTTCAAATGTAACAATGAATATGCAAAATACCAGCAGTGTTGCATTGTTCAATGGTACCGCTAAAATTAAGAATCTTAACGTTGATAAGGCAACTATTGCTGGTTATGGCTATGTTGGTGTAATAGGTGGTACACTTTATGGTTCTCTCGAAAATTGCCACGTTACAAATTCTACAGTAACTGGTAACTATTGGCAGGTAGGCGGTTTGGTTGGTCAGTATGATAGTGGTGATATGGTCGATTGCTCTGTTATATCAACTACTATTACTGGTCCATCTGCTGTTGGAGCTCTTGCTGGTATTTGGAATGAGTCTGGTAATCGTACATTTAAAAACTGCAAAGTTGAAGATTGTGCAATAAATCAGAATTACTCATTTGGTGCTAACTATGATACATTGTATGGCGTTCTTTCTGGTTGTGCTAATGTAAATAATACAACTTTCACTGTTGATAAATGTGTTGTAAACAGCAATACTATTATGGGCGTTGCAAGTGATGTATTAGTTGGTGAAGTAGGAACAGGTTCTAATTTGGTGGTTAAGTAATCATTTTAGCAAACAAACTCATTTAGCGCTCGGCTTTGGTCGAGCGCAAGAGCTGAAACTGAGCAATACCTAAAAAACTAATTGCTTTCATAATATATATAGGGATTGCGATAGGGACTGACCTCGGGTCAGTCCCTTTTTGTTTTTGGGGCAGGGTGACCGAAAAGACCCAAGTGACCAAAGAGAAGATAGTATCAACCGTTGTCCGAAACCTCGTTTTGGTCTCGTGGTCTAAGGGGTCTCTTTTGTACGCAACAACGCCCCACACAAGAACACAGACCGTCAAAGCGCATCAACAAAAAAAAAGGTAGCATCCCAAAGACTACTACCTTTTACTTTGCATCTTATACTCATAGGAGTGTCGGCCCTCAGCGCGAAAATCTCTATGGTAGCGCTCCAGCACCTCGCCATAGACCTCCTCATAACGCGGGATATACAGGTCGTCACCACGCTCCATGCGCACAACAATCTCCTCCGCCAACTCGCGCGTCATAGACAAGTCGGTCGCACCCTTATAGAATGATGTACCCTTAATTGCCCCAGGAGCGACATGAAGGATGCGATTGGGCGTGCCACTCATCTCCAACTCCACATTGAGGCTCTCGATAAATATCTTGAGCGCCGCCTTAGAAGCTCCATACACAGCAAAAAGTGGCGACGACATAAAGCCCGCGATGCTACCCATAACGGCACAATAAAATGGTTTATCGCCCGCGATACGACCATAGAAGTTGTGCACAATGCGCATCACAGCCGTAGCATTCACCGTCATGCTCGACATGACATACTCCTCATCAACATCGGCAAAGTGAGCAAGGCGACCAAAGCCGGCAGTAATTACAAGCATATCGACATCCTGATAGTCATCGAATAGCGAGAAGTCATCGCTCATAAGGTCGAAATGCGCGAAACAGAACTTAGCATTGGAATGCTCCGCTGCAACCGCTACCCTATCAACGATATATACACGGTCACACTCCTGGCGCTCGGCAAGGAGCGTAGCAATGGCAAGGCCAATGCCATTAGCACCACCAACAACTAATGCTCGGCTCATATCTCAAACAAGTTTTCACGATTAGCAAACTGCTCCATAACACGCGCCATAGCGATGCTCTGGCGTGGCGTTAGTCGGGCAGAGGAGCCGCGGCGATTAACGATACACGACACGAACTCCTGAATCTCATATCTGAGACCCGGCTCATCCCACTTATAGAAGTACTTCTTATTGCGATTTTGGTCCTCGTAGCGCAACTCAAAATAGTCGGTCTTCCACCAGGGCGATGGAACATAGACATAGCCCTGAGTACCCGAGATGACAAGGTTACCCTCGGTCTTTACACCCAAGCCGAGCTGAAACGATGCAACAGCACCAGCATAGCGCACTATGCCGCGTGTATATACATCCACACCATTATCATTCATGCGGCTATATATATTTATATCTTTATAGTCCGTACCCAAGAGTTTAACTATCGGCAACAAGGGGTATGAACCCATCTCGTAGAGCGAGCCTCCAGCCATCGCGGGGTCGAGTTCGCGGCGTAGGTTCTGCTCACCCCACAGCTTCGACTCCGAGGCATCGATGCCTACAACATCGCCTATAAGGCCGCTCTTGACGAGGGTAACAAGGTGGTTAAAGGCTGGCGAGTATGCCGTCTTATTAGCCTCCAACAGAACAAGACCGCGCTCCTTAGCAATGGCAAACAACTCCTCGGCCTCGGCCTCGCGCAACACCATGGGTGTCTCGCAAAGGACATGGCGACCATGCTCCAAAGCATACTTCGCCTGTTCGTAGTGGAGATTATGTGGGGTAGCGATATAGACAGCATCGGAGATCTCGACAGCCGCCTCGAAGCTATCAACGACAAGCTTAGGATTAAGCGCCTCGGCAGACTCACGGCATACGTCATAGAGCGCAGATACGGAGGCTGCATCGACCTTATCTACCTCAGCATAGAAACGCTGCGCAATGCGACCACAGCCAACAATAGCGATATTTACAACAACCTCGCTCTCGGCACGAAGCATAGTGGATGAGACGCCCTCGGTACGGGGTAGGTAGACAACCTCGCAGAACTCCGAAAGATAGTCGAATTTACCCTCCCAGTCCGAGCCAATAGCAAATATATCGACATCGTATTTGAGGATATCGTCAATTTTCTGACCCATATAGTCCTCAATTATAACCTGGTCGACAATGCCCGTAGCCTTGACTGCCTCAACGCGCTCAAGAACATTATTGCGAACATTGAGCTTGCCACGCTCACGATCAAAACTATCATTCGTGACACCTACAATAAGGTAGTCACCCAATGCCTTAGCGCGACGCAGAAGGTTTATATGTCCCTCATGCAACAGGTCGTATGTGCCGTATGTAATGACCTTTTTCATTATTTATTACTCTTACCGTAAATCTCCTCTATATACTCCTTGCAGTGTATGCACTTGCGAATCTGCTCATCATTGGGCAGAGTGCGCCAATCACCATATACATTTGTAAGGTAGGCATCCATATCCCGTGGCACGGGCAGGTCGAGACCCTCAAAACGCGTCGTTGAGAGCGGCAGCGTATCCTTCATATAGAAGGTGTGACGCGCCCATCCCGTACCCAACACATAGTGATACTCCTTGCGAGGATTGATAAGACCCACAAGACGCAACAACGGGTTTACAACACCAAAGCAGAGGCCCTGAACACAGCGTATCATGGGCTTACGCAACCAACCCCAACGAATATAGGAGGTGGGGTGCTGCAAGTTATTATATATGACAGTTGCCGCACGCGCAGCAAAGTAGTTAGTCTGCTCGATAGCAAAGATATCGAAACCAATACCTGCCCACTTATAGTAGTCGTAGCGACGATTCGAAGTGGTGATTCGCCCCTCGCGCTTGCGGAACTTACCAAAGGCATTGACATAGTCGACATCGGTGCGCATAGAGTGGTAGACATACTCCTTGCTGTCAAGCTTCTCAAGAAGACGCTCCAAGCGCTTACAGTCCCTCTTCAAAAGCACAATATCGAGGTCATCATCCCACGGAATAAAGCCCTCATGGCGTGCCGCACCCAGCAGCGTACCCGAACTGAGCCACCACTGAATGCCATTCTTATCGCATATATCCGTCACTACGCGCAACATCTTGAGCAACTCCATCTGGTCGCGTCTAAGTTGCGAACCCTCGGGATTATACTTCGCTCTAAGAGCCTCGTTGTCGAAGTTTGTCACCATATTACAAAGCATAATATTAGGCAAATTTACACTTTTTTTTCCAAATAATGAGATTATTTGCTATCTTTGTGTTAGCAAAGCTAAAACTTTAGAGCTATGAAACGCTTATTGCAGGTCATCGGGTGGATACTTAATCGCATCGTAAAGTTGCCAAAAAATGTTGCGGCATGGTTCGCCAACATCACTACACCCATCAAGCATGGCCGCGTGGTTTGCTGGTCATACAACTTCCAACAATATAGCTGCAACCCCCGCTACCTCACCGAATACCTCCTTAAGCACAACCCCGAATTTGAGATATATTGGGTCTTTCGCAAGGGCGTGAACACAGCCGAATTGCCCGAAGGTGTCCGAGCCGTGCGCTTCCGAACATGGGAGTATATCAAGCTCATGGCATCAGCAGAGTTCCTATTTACGAACGTTCGCACCGACCCATGGCGCATCTATTGGCACAAGCGCAAAGGACAGAAATACGCCATGCTATGGCACGCAGGAGCAGCGCTTAAACGCATCGAAGCAGATGCTGCCGATAAGCTTAGCTTCAGCTACTTGCAGCGCGCAAAGGCAGACTCGAAAGTGTGCGACCTCATGGTATCGGGTTGTAGAATGCAGACCGATTTACAGAGAAACAGATATTGGTACGACGGCGAAATCTTGGAGCGAGGTATACCGCGCAACGACATATTCTTCGATACAGCACGCCACAGCGACATACGCCAACACATTGCAAACCATTATGGCATAGACCCCAAAGCTCGCATTGTGCTCTACGCCCCAACCTTCCGCGTGGATCACTCTACGGAGCCATACACCATCAACTGGGAAAGGGTGATACCCGCAATCAGCAATATGCTCGGCGGGGAGAGCGTGGCCGTATTGGTGCGCATGCACCCAAACCTTATCGGCAAGGTCGACACCTCGCACCTCACAGCCTTCGAGGGTGTTTACGACGCTACGCGATACCACGATATGCAGGAGCTGCTATCGGTAGCCGACATGCTTATCACGGACTACTCAAGTTCGATGTTCGACTTTGCGATGCAGGGTCGTCCCTGTATTCTATATGCCACAGATGCTGATGCCTACGACCGAGGTTTCTACTTCAATATTAGAGAGTTACCATTCCCATTTACTGAGAGCGAAGAGCAACTCATCTCCACAATAGAGCATTTCGATGGCGAGGCATACGCCACACGCCTCAGCACCTTCTACGCTGAGCGCATAGGACTCAAAGAGGATGGACACGCATCCGAAGCATTAGCCGAATGGATGGTAGCACACCGTCTGTAGACTCTCTTTTGTCACAAAAAAAATGGCACGCCTATTGCCATTTTTGATTTATTTTCCTAACTTTGTGACTATAACACACATCTAAAACTCGAAACATATGAATATGGAGTTAGCACTAAACCCCAACAAGGTGGTCGCCTTCTTGGGTAAGCCCGCAAGAGAGTTCACAAAGGCCGACATCGTCAACTACATCACCGAGAACGGCATTCGCATGGTTAACTTTATGTACCCTGCGGGTGATGGCCGCCTCAAGACACTCAACTTCGTGATTAACAATGCAGCATATCTCGACACCATACTAACATGCGGCGAGCGTGTAGACGGCTCGAGCCTATTCCCATTTATCGAGGCGGGAAGCAGCGACCTCTATGTCGTACCACGCTTTGCAACAGCCTTCCACGACCCCTTTGCCGAGATACCTACGCTAACCATGCTCTGCTCATTCTTCAACAAGGATGGCGAACCATTGGCATCGGCACCCCGCTATACCATCCTCAAGGCGTTACAAGCCTTTAACGAGGTCACTGGCATGGAGTTCGAGGCTATGGGTGAGTTAGAGTACTATGTAATTGCTCCCGACGAGGGCCTCTTCCCCGCTACCGACCAGAAGGGCTACCACGAGTCGGCACCATACGCTAAGTTCAACGAGTTCCGCACCGAGTGCATGGCCTACATAGCACAGGCGGGCGGTCAGATTAAGTATGGCCACTCAGAGGTGGGTAACTTCACCATCGACGGCATGATATATGAGCAGAACGAGATTGAGTTCCTGCCCGTTGCTGCGGCAGATGCTGCCGACCAGCTCGTCATCGCAAAGTGGATAATACGCAACCTCGCATACCGCTACGGCTTCGACATCACCTTTGCGCCCAAGATTACTGCGGGCAAGGCGGGCTCGGGCCTCCACATCCACATGCGCATAATGAAGGATGGCAAGAATATGATGCTCGACGGTGGTGTGCTCTCGGCTACGGCACGCAAGGCCATCGCCGGCATGATGGAGCTCGCACCCTCAATCACCGCATTCGGCAACACAAACCCCACATCATACTTCCGTCTTGTGCCACACCAGGAGGCACCTACGAACATCTGCTGGGGCGACCGCAACCGCTCGGTATTGGTGCGTGTGCCCCTCGGCTGGACAGCAAAGAGCGACATGTGTCAGATTGCCAACCCATTGGAGAAGCCTCACGACTACGACACATCGCAGAAGCAGACCGTAGAGATGCGCTCTCCCGATGGCTCGGCGGATGTTTACGAGCTTATCGCAGGCTTGGTTGTGGCATGCCGCTATGGTTTCGAGTTGGATAACGCCCTCGAGATTGCGGAGAAGACCTATGTCAATGTCAATATCCACAAGAAGGAGAATGCTGCAAAATTGAACGACCTCGCTCAGTTGCCCGATAGCTGTGCGGCATCGGCAGACTGCCTCGAGCGCCAGCGCAACATCTTCGAGTCTCGCGGCGTATTTAGCCCCGCGATGATCGATGGCATCCTCAAGGCATTGCGTGCGTTTGATGACCGCACCATGCGCGAGGATATAGGCAACGACCGCGGGCGCCTGCTCGAGCTTGTTCACCGCTACTTCC
>JAZRAW010000001.1:0-33810 GCA_045634765.1 Alistipes sp. | reverse complement strand
AGTACTTAGCAAAGAGCGAGGCATTCCAACGCTCCGACAGTGCAAGACGATACTGCAAGCCCGTGATATTCTTCATGGTCTGCTTATCTATGGCATCCTCCACCGCATCCTTTGCCAGGAGCGAAGTGTTCGAGCGACGGAAGTGGTTCACGACATGGTTTAGCGTGAAGGTGTGCGCATCACCCAGGCGGTAGTTGAGTGTCGCCGTGGCATTCCAGTTGTGGTTTGCCGAGCGCGTATGCTGGTATGACTGCTCGCCAGGGGAGTTGAGACGCTTGGTCTCGCCACGCCAGTTGTATTTATACTGCGCGGTGTCGATGTTGTAGGTTATGTTGTGGTTGTAGTTTGTCGTGAGCGTAAGGTCGAGACCCTCGATGCCGAGGTTACGCTTAACATACTCCACCGAGGGCATCAGCGAGTGTCCTCTACGCAGCTTGTCACCGTAGACAATCTCCTGACGCACACCTGTCTGTATCTCCTTGTACATCTGTGAGTAGTTCATCGTAAACATCAGCCTATCTGCCCAAGGCTTACCTACTACGCCCACCTTCGCCACAACGCTCTCGTTGTGGTAGGTGTCGTGGAAGCGCTCCATGCGCTCGAGGTGTGTGCGGTCGATGCGCCCCGTAGCAAAGTCCTCAACGGGAACGTCCACCTCATAATTGTTGTCGGAGTAGTTCTGGAAGGCAAAAACCTCCCACGATAGGCCATTTTCGAGTCGCTGACCCGCATTCAGATTTGAGCGGTGGGTGTTGAACGAGCCAAAGGAGTATGAGGCATCTGCCCACCATGTGCGGTGCGACTTGTTAGTGACAATGTTTATCACGCCACCCAAGGCGTCAGCACCAAAGCCCACAGGGACAACACCACGATATACCTCCACCCTATCGGCATAACCCGCGGGGATATTGTTAAGCGCAAAGGCACCTCCCACACCCTCCTGTGGCACGCCGTCGATGAAGATTTTAACATGCTTACCCGCAAAGCCATCTATCGTTAGCGACATATCGGAGCCTACGCCACCCGCCTCGCGGAGTTTTAGACCTGGGGCACACGAAAGAGCATCGGCAAGGTTCTTTGTCGTATTCTTTAGGGGCTGCATCTCCACAGCCACAGCGTTGAACGCCGAACGCTTTATGCTCCCTACACCAGATGCCGATACCACAACGGCATCAATCTCTGTTGCCACCTCCTCAAGTTGAAAGTCCACCGTACTACTACCCTGTGCCTCAACATCGCGAGTTTGTGTTGTGTAACCCAACATCTGCGCCGTAAGCTTTCTATCGCTCTCGGACACGACAAGCATATAGCGACCCTCTGCATCTGTCGTTGTGCCGCGCGTTGTACCCTCCACAAAGATGGTCACATAGGGCAGTGCGTTACCCTCGATGTCACGCACCACGCCACTAATCTCCACACTTGTTGGGGGCTCTGTCGCCCTTACCTCGATGCTCACGAGGAGCGCTATTATAAATATAAAGTATTTCATGAATGCACCCATAGTCTACAGTTTAGTAATTTTCATCGGTGCAAAGGTATGAGAGTGAACGATTTTGGACAATCGCAAAATTTTGGGAAAATGGGGATGCCCCCTCCCCAAATTGTGGGGTTGGGGTGTGATATTGTTTTAGCAAGCGGGGTAATTGTCACTATAAGGTTCGCAGGGCAGGGCATGCAGAGTCCTATCCTGGGTACAAAAAAAGAGCAACCCAAAGTTGCTCTAAAGTTTTTGTGCCACACTCTGACAGATTATCGAACTATTGTAGAGGATTTCTATAAGGTTGTAGAGTTTGTTGAGTGGTTGAAGGAATACTATCCAGAGAAAATCCCCCTCATTGTAGAGAGTAAATAGCTATGGGTTATCATCCTTTTGACGGTTGATAACCCCCTCCTCTATAGTCTGTTGCAACTGTATCCTCCCTCCTGTAATTATCATAGGCCAGAGTAGGTGTAATAGGTTGGTGTTGTGTCTTATGGTGGTTGCAACTGACGGAATAGTGAAATATTTTTCTACTAATCTTGTTATTTTTTCTATGCTTTCTATATTTATTAATAAACGATAGTAATATGGAAAATAGGAAAAGACAATATCGTGAGCTTAGCGATATAATTAAACAAAATATCCGCAAATCAAATTTAGGGAAGCCTAAGACTGAAATTCATAAAAAACACATTAGCCAATCAATGAAGCGTTACTGGGAATCTATCCCTCACAAGCCTAAACAGGTGACTATGGATGACCTAATTGGTAAGTCTTAGTTTACTACTTATCAAGGTAAAGTTGTCATCATTTTGGGTAAAAATAACAGCAGTGAAAAATGAAAAAATATAGTGTTAACATTCGACAAAATAAAGATAGTAACAAGTATTGAATACATAAAAATATTAGATGAAAATGTCTTCGACATAGAACTAAAAAACAATGTTATATCCTCTCTTAGATTTCATCAGGAAGTGCCGTTCTCATTGTATATAGAAGTAGATTATGGGGATGATGAATTGGTGTTAGAATTCACAAGTAAAGTATTAGGTAATGAGTACCCTAAACTAATATCAATAGAGACTATTGAACAGTGCTTCACAAACATCAATAATATGGGGATATGCACTCTTGATATTGATGCCATAATGGAGAATGCCGAGGTTGTGAAATGTGATGTTACCCAAGATGTGTGTTGTAGTGACATATCTGCACTCACTGCATTTATAAGCAGTAACGTAACTAATTATAAAGAGTATATAGCCAGACCTCTCCGTAACGGCAACTTTGTAGTGGAGAAGAACGTTACCACAAGAGGTTATAAAAAGAGGCTAACGATATACAACAAGCAAAAGGAAATGAACAAACAAGAGAATATTAGATATATGACCGAATATAATATACCGACTAATACATTTGATAATGTCTGTAGGTTTGAGATAAACCTCAACAGTACCGCACAGATAAGAAAAGCATTGGGCATTAGTGATACCAGTCTACAATCAGTGCTTACCGCTAATAATAACCCTATTAGAGACTTCTTAGATGATGTTGTCGCTGAGAGTGATTACACGATACCTCTAACAGATAAGCAATCATACATTACTGCATTAGTTCTTAAGGATTGTGATTATGACATACACAAGGTTGAGGTCAAGATGCGTCAGCTATATGCAAAAGGTACTAATCTAACAAAGGTAATGAGACCATACCGTGAGGCACTTAATAGGATGAGTGAACATCAGTTTACAAAGAAAGACTTGCTTAATATGCTCAGTTAGGTGTATCAATATAATTTCGTTACTTTTTAATCAGCAAAGGGAGACGAAAACCTCCCCTAAATTGTGTTATTTTAACCTAAAAGATTAATTTGAAAATTCAGTTACATTTTTTGTTAGATATTGGTTGTTTTCCTGGTTGAGGAAGTATTTATATACAAAGAGTGGACATCAATCAAAGGAATACGGCGGCGAGGTATTCTTGGTGTCAAGTATAAGGACTGGCAGTGAGTCTTTATGCGGTCAGAGAACACTGCATCTGATTTTTATAGCACGATAGGGACTAAACCTATCTATCTAGAGGAGGGCACCAGCTCTCCTCTTTCGTTTTCCTGGTGTTCATACATATATCCTATAAATTATTCTTGCAATGTCCCTGGGAGTGTTGTTCGTTTGGGAAATTCTTTTTAATTTTGTAGAGACAACATATCTCATCGTACATATCAATACGGACCATGATTAAGCATCATTCATATAAGATTCAAAATGTCATCCAGAAGGAGTTGTTTGCCGCTAAACACTCTATTAAGATTTGTGTGGCGTGGTTCACAAATGACTTATTATTTCAACCCTTGCTTCTTAAGCTCGATGCGGGTGTTGAGGTCACGATTATAACAAACAAGGATGAGATAAATTTCGCGGACACCAATGATGTGGACTTTGATGAATTTATCCAGCGTGGTGGTTGTATATATTGGAACGAGAGGGGCGATAAAAGCAGATTGCTCCACCATAAGTTTTGTATTATAGATGACAGTGTAGTTATATCAGGTTCTTATAACTGGACCAATGGTGCGGAGTATAACGATGAGGACATTACGGTATATTTCGATGAACCAGAGACCACAAAACACTACTCTGATATTTTTGATAAGTTAGCAGCACAGCTAACTATGATAAAAGTAAATATAACACAAGTCAAGTCTAATAGCAGCAAAAGACAAGTTCCGAATGGTTCTATAATTGAATACACATCATCTGATGGGAAAATTATTCAACCACATAATAATTCTACATTCGCTACTTATATTCTATCAAACACCTATGTTAATGGCAAAGGTATAATAGTATTTGACATAGTCATAAAAGAAATTGGAGATTGGGCATTTAGTAATTGCAACAATCTAAAGAGTATTACTCTACCTAATAACATAACTACGATAGGTAGTCATGCATTTAGTAGCTGCAGTAGTCTTACAAGTATTACCCTGCCTAATAGTATAACAACGATTGGTGGTGGTGCATTTAGTGGCTGCAGTAGTCTTACAAATATTACCCTACCTAATAGTATAACAACGATAGAGTATGAAACATTTAGAGATTGTTCTCGTCTAAAAAATGTAATCATCCCAGATAGTGTCACAGAGATAGGTAGAGAAGCATTTCGTGCTTGTAGTAGTCTTACAAGCATCGCTCTTCCTGATAGTTTAACAACGATTGGTGGTGGTGCATTTAGTAGTTGCAGTAGTCTTACAAATATTACCTTACCTAATAGTATAACAACGATAGAGTATGAAACATTTAGAGATTGTTCTCGTCTAAAAAATGTAATCATCCCAGATAGTGTCACAAAGATAGATAGAGAAGCATTTCGTGCTTGTAGTAGTCTTACAAGCATCGCTCTTCCTGATAGTTTAACAACGATTTATAGCGAAGCATTTATAAAGTGTAGCAATCTTATTGGTATTTCTATTCCTGATAATGTAATTTCAATTGGTGATAGAGTATTCTGTGGTTGTGATAAATTAGAAAAGTTCGAGGGAAAGTTCGCTGTAGAGAATGGATGTTGCTTGGTGATTAATGGAATCCTTAATGGATTTGCACTAAATTGTAATACAACTGATTTTATCATTCCCGATAGCGTCGAGGAGATTGGAAGAAGTGCTTTTGAAGGTAGTATCAATTTGCGAAATATTGTTATACCAGAAACGGTAAAAACAATTAGACATAATGCCTTTTATAATTGTAGTGAACTAAAATCATTAACTTGCAAATCATCAATACCACCTAGGATAACTGATATCCTTTCTATTTGGAGAGGGAAGGCGAATGAATCACATGACATGGGGTTTTCTGGGGACATTATTTATGTGCCAAATAGCAGTGTCTACGATTATAAGAGAGCAGAAGGATGGAAACAATATAATGCTAATAAGATAAAGGCGAATTGTAACAATGAAGCCAATGAAAAATATTCTACAATACCTAACAATGAAATTTGGTACACATCCGTTGGTGGAGAAGTGGTAGTCCCAAGAAAAAATGATTTTGGGGCAAATATAATATCCAACACATATAAGGATGGTAGGGGCGTTATATCATTTGATTCGGATATTGAGCTACTGGGAGATAGGGTATTCTCTGGATGTAATAATTTAGTTAGTATAGCAATACCAAATAGTGTTAAGGTAATAAAAAGATGGGTATTCCATTTTTGTTGTAACCTACAATACGCATATATAGGGAGTGGAGTACAATCAATTGATGATAATCCATTTTGGTGTTGTAAGAATATTCTACATTTTGAAGGTGATTTAGCTCAAGATGAAGGTCGATGTTTAGTCATAAATGGCGAATTGAAAAGTTTTGCGGTTGGTTGTGGCGGCACGGATTATAGGTTACCGGAGGGCATTACATCCATTGGTAGGCACGCATTCAGTGGAAGTGAATATTTGGAACATATAACCATACCTCAAGGTGTTGCAATGATTGGAGATTGTGCGTTTTCTAAATGCAAAAGTCTAAGAGGTGTAACTATTCCCGGTAGCGTAACAGAGATTGGAGTTAGAGCATTTAATGAATGCAGGACCCTTACAAGTGTGACCTTTCCCGATAGTGTGCTTACGATTGGAGATTATGCGTTTTCTAACTGCAATGGTCTTACAAGTATTACTATGTCCAATAGTGTAACATCGATAGGACAAGGTGCATTCTTATTTTGCGATAACATTGTAAATGTACATATTGCAGATATTGCAGCATGGTGTAGGATTAGTTTTATGGATATTAGAGCGAATCCACTATCATACGCCCACTGCCTATATCTAAATGGAGAAATAATAACAAATTTAGTTATTCCAGATAGTATAACAGATATTGGGCGTTTTGCATTTTCACATTATATGAGCCTTACAAGTGTTACTATTCCCGATAGTGTGCTTACGATTGGAGATTGTGCGTTTTCCAACTGTAAAAGTCTAAAAGATGTAACTATTGGTAATCATTTAACTTCTATCGGCGATTTTGCATTCTCAAATTGTGGTAGCCTTCAGAGTGTATATTGTCGGTCTATCAAACCTGCTAATTGTGGTAAATGTGTGTTCATCAGCAGTGGATATTTCAGACTTTATGTCCCTATACAGTCTGTGAAAATATATCAGACATATAACCAATGGAATGAATATACATATCGCATAGTCGGTCACAGCTTTGAAAATAATACGCCTCAACCAGATGCTACAAATAATTTAGAGGTAACATCAGTGGATAAGCTAAAGGAAGATATAACCCCAAATGAGGGTTTAGATATTATAGGTTTCTTGCAAAGATTATGGCGTAAATTTTAATAAGCAATATGAATTTAGTATGAACACAAGATTAGGAGTGTCAGAAGTTAAAGACTGTGAGGTTTATCATATTACCACGCAATACTTAGCACCAAATACAATGCGTAATACAAAGTATCATAATGAACGTGAGTATAAAGGTGATTATAAAAATAAGATAGAAAGTGTAGCCGAAAAGGTGCGAATCAAGTTGAATAATAGTTCAAACATAATCTATCCATCTAGATATAAATGTTTATATGTATGTGATAAAGAGCATGTACGTTATTGGTTTAACTACATGCTTAAGCATAGAGGTGTATTGCCACGTATATACAAAACTAAATTAACAGGGATTATGTTATGGACTTATGCTGATTTATTAAGTCTTGGGAATTATTATGACTATTGGTGTGCTATTGGAAATGATAATTTTCAACAGCTAGAAGGATTATTTGATGGGGATTATGAGATTCTATCTGAACATAAAATTGATGAATTTCCTGACATGTAACAATCAAATATATTGGGATATATTCCATTTTTATTATGCCTTATCAGTTGCTTTGATTCTCTCCAACACCCTCTTAATATCCTCCACCGAGCTAATCTTCACAATTTCCCCAGCGAATTCAATGTAACCGCTAACAACTGGTTGAGGTTCTGCATCAGTATCAACAACCAAGTCCGAAAACTTTACCCCCAGTTTATCTGCCATCTCCTCAATCTTGCGAATGTTATTAGTCTCTAATAGGCTATTAACATTCTGCTTCTTTATGCCCATAAGGGCAGCAAACTCCGTCTTGGTGATACCCTTTTCTTGGAGCACCTCCGCTATATGTAATTTTATCATATTATCAGATTTTAATAATAGTAATTGCAAATATATAACTTTTAACTTAAAATATGCTTAAAAGTAATAAAAAAATTTATTGTAGTAATAAATTAATATTAAAATAATTTGGTAGAGTCATAAAAATATATTACCTTTGTAATAACAAAAGGAGATAACTATGAAGGCTGAAGTTGGCAAATATAAGTATGGAAGACACCGCTCGATGTGGGGCATCTGGCAATGGGATTCAGTAACTGAGAATGGTTCAACAGCCAGGTTCGTAAAGGATGTGAGGACCTATGAGGAGGCAGTAACTGAGGTTTACCGACTCAACGGTTGGGGAGTACCAAAGCAGATTAGAAGGAGTTTTTAAGTATAGTGTAACAAAAAATATTACAGCGATATGACAACGATAGTAGCAATGACAAATAGAGATATGTACCGTGCAGCGGTAATCTCAGAAAGAGTAGAGAATGACTTTGTAACGGGTATGCAAGTAGCAAAGATTAACGAGCTTAAGAGCCGTATGCGTAGGGAGGTTGTAAAGTTTGCATATCTCAAGAAGAGTGGTGAAGTACGCATTGCCTATGGAACTATGATGCCAGCCCTGGTGGGTGAGCATATCAATGGTAGAGGTAGTTGTGGTGATGCCCGCAAGGTGTGCACCTATTTTGATGTAGAACGAGGTCAGTTCAGATGTTTCCAGCTCCAGGCATTGGTTCAGATTTGGTAGCATAAGTATCACCAAAAGATGATAAGTATGAAGGTAGTTATATACGCACGCGTGAGTACAAAGACTCAGGAATATGACAGACAAGTACTGGAACTACGCGAGTATGCCAAAAGAATGGAATATGAGGTTGTTGCTGAATTCACTGAGAAGGTGAGTGGTGCAAAGAGAGTTGAGGAGCGTGAGGCTTTGACAGAGTTACTAGCATATGTGGAGACTCATAAAGTGGATAAGGTTTTAGTTTATGAATGCAGTAGACTATCACGCCGAGCAGTAGACTTCCTTACTGTAATAGAATATCTTACAGCTAAAAGAATTGGTGTATATATCCACCAAAATGGATTGGAGACTTTGTCAGATAATGGACAGCCAAATCCTATAGCACAGTTAGTGCTTGGTATCTTAGCCCAGTTTAACAGCTTGGAACGTTCACTTATCCGTAGTAGAATGGAGTCAGGCTACAATCATTATAGAGAGGTCTTAAAAGGTACTGTTGGCAGAAAGGTGGGTTACCGCAAGAGTGATGAGCAGATGAAACAACAGTACACGAAGGAGATACAGTTACTCAAGAAGGGTTTGAGCCTCCGCAACATCCAGGCAATAACCTCAACCAGTGTGAACACATTGAGGAAATTGAAAGAAATTTTGTAGAAAATAGCCTAAAATACACAAAAATTAAAATAAAAATGTATATTTGCACAGCGATACACAAGAACACTGTATTGTTAGACGATTCTGTCGCCTATAATCCAATTAACATATATCATACTATGAGTCCGTAACAAAGGATTATTGCACCCGTGTGCAAAGGGTTTTACGCTCATCCCTGCCGACCAGAAGACTTGAGTCACATAACATCTATGTCCCCAAGAGGTAAAAAACAAATAAACCCGAAAGGGTGTGCATAAGCACAATACACCTGATTTAAGATGTTGAATTATCAGGATTATGAGAATGATTTTAGCAAACTAAACATTACTAAAGAAGAGGGAATAACACTATTAGAATTTTTAGAGGCAGTTGCCTTGATTGGTATTGAATACCACGAAAATAATGAGTTAAAAAAGGAGTTAAACTATGATTAAAAATTGTTTTATATGGACAAGAGTTTCAACTAAACGTCAAGAGGAGAACGGTGGTAGTCTTGAGGACCAGAGATGCCGCTGTGAAAAGTATGCCAAAGATAACGGTTACACTATTAAGGGATATTTTGGTGGTAAGCATGAGTCTGCAAAGACTCCTGGTAAGTTAATCAAAGAGATGATTTCTGCCGTAAAGAAAGATAAGACTGTTAAGTATATAATAGTCAATCATGCGGATAGATTTAGCCGTGATGCTGGACAAGCCATCAATATAATAAATGATATTAAAGCGATAGATATCACCATTATTGAGGCATCAACGGGTATGGATACCTCAACAGCAGAGGGGTTGATGATGATGCAGATTAAGTTAAGCCTAGCACAGTGGGATAATACTAACCGTACAAATAAGTTTGTCAGTGGACGTAGACATTGTATGATGAGTGGGGTATGGTGTGGAGTTCGACCAATGGGGTATGACAAGACAGGTGAGAGCATCAATGCTGTGTACACAATTAATGACACTGGAAAGCTTATTCGCAAAGCCTTTCAATGGAAACTGCACGGCATGGAGAATTACCGCATAATAGAGAAACTTGCTCTGCTTGGATTAAATCTCCGCAAACAGAAGCTACACTCTATACTAACCAATCCATTCTATGCTGGCAAGATTAAAAGTAAGTTCACCAACTATGAAATCATTGACGGTAATCATCCAGCTATAGTATCATGGAGTGACTTTTTGAAGGTACAAGAGATATTGAGCGGAAGAACGGGTGTGTATAAGCACAAAAAGGTGACTCCACAGTTCCCGCTAAAGAGATATATAAGATGTGCTGCCGATGGTACGATGATGACAGCATATACTCAAAAAAAGATAGATTACTATAAATGTAACAAAAACGGATGCTGCAATAATATATCTGCAAAGAGAGTACATCGCTTGTATGAGGAGCTATTAAACCAATACAGCATCCCAGAAACACTTAAAAAGATATTCTGCCAGGTAATAGGAGATATACTCAATAAGAGTGATGTGGAGCGAAAAGAGGTATTTGCCGCACTAAGGAAGCAGAACACAGAGCTAAAGAATAAGATAAAGAGTTGCAAAGTAAAATTTGGCTGTGGTGAGATAGAAGAAGATGTATATACCGTAACGATAGAGACTCTGCAAGATAAGTTGGCAAAAAATGAATTGGAATTGTCAAAGGTAAAAGAGAATTTATCGAACCAGGATACAGCTGTGCAAGATATAGTCTCAACTTGCTGTAGATTAGGATGTTTATGGCATAATGCAGAGTTGGAACTTTGCCATAAAATCCAAAATTTATTATTTCCAAACGGAATTTTGTGGGATAAGAAAATTGGCAATTATCGAACTATAGATGAGAATAAGGCTCTTTCTATAATATTAATGTTATCAGAAAGTTATAAAAATAAAAAAGAGGAAAATTCTCTCGAAAATTCCTCTTTTTTAACTGAGTGCCCAGGATAGGACTCGAACCTACATGCCGTTAAGCACTCGCACCTGAAACGAGCGCGTCTACCATTTCGCCACCTGGGCAATGTTTCGGTTGACAAAAGTAGCATATTTTTTTGAAATTTTGTATATTTGTGCAAAATTTATTTGAGAGTGGCGGCGTTTACACTGTACGCTCTCGACAAACAAAAAACACATAACACTGAATACCATGAGCTTAAGTAATAAAAAGAAGGGATATATCATAGCTATCGCAACCGTTATGCTTGTCGTTATCGACCAGATTGTCAAGATGCTTGTGCACGCAAATATGGAGGTTGGTGATGTATATCAGGTATTCTCATGGTTCAATCTACACTATGTTGAGAATCCAGGCTTCGCCTTCGGCATGCAACTTGGCAGTGAGGGCGCCTCATGGGGTAAAATCGTGTTGAGCCTCTTCCGCTTGGTAATGATTGGTGCTATCATCTACGGCATATACAAACTGCTGAAGCGTGGTGGCGCGCCCACAGGTGTCATTGTGGGTGCTGTACTCATACTTGCGGGTGCTATAGGCAACATGATAGACTGCATGTTCTACGGAATGTTGCTTGATACTCAGAATGCGGGTTTCCTTATGGGTGATGTCATCGACATGATACACCTTCCCTTGTTCAAGTGGGAGAACTGTCCTCAGTTCTTGAGCTTCTTGGTGGGTCATGATGGTTACTTCTTCGGCGCAATCTTCAATATGGCCGATGCCTATATCTCAGTTGCCGTTGTCTACCTGCTCATCTTCCACTACAAATTCTTCAAGTAGTCGGTCGGATGCTCCTCGACGCTTTCATATTGTGGCTTGAGGCAGAGCGCCGCTACTCACCCCACACGATGCGTAGCTACAAGCGTGATATAGAGGGATTTATAGAATGGGCGGGGGCTACACCTCAAGATTTTAATCCAAACGTAGTTAAGCGCACAGATGTCGAGGAGTGGGTTATCTACCTCTTCGACAAGCGCGGTTATAGGTCCTCGAGTGTCAACCACGCCATGGCTTCTATGCGTAGCTTTTGGCGATGGATGCTTGCGCACAACCATGTCGAAAAAGACATCATGAGCACCATGCGCCAATATAAACTACCAAAGCGTCTCCCCACCTTCGTTCCCGACACACGCATGGAGGATGTCATCGCTGAGCTGCGCGAGGATATATCATCGGAGGAGTTCGAGCGTTTGCGCGACGCGCTGATAGTGCTTCTAATATACACTGCAGGTCTACGACTCTCGGAGCTTGTTGAAGCCAACCGTAGCGACCTATCTGCCGATTATGCCACTCTCCGCGTTATGGGTAAGGGCGGCAAAGAGCGCATACAACCTCTCCTAAGCTCATTGGGCGAGGTGCTGAGAAAGTATTTTATTCAAATTTCTTCACAAAATATTTGCACGAGTGAAAAAAAAGCGTTAATTTTATCGAAGAAAGGCAAACGTATAAGTCGCCGTAGCGTAGAGCGCATAGTCGACAGGAAGCTCAAAGGCGTTGGTGTTCAGGGCAAAACCTCACCCCACGTTCTACGACACACGTTTGCAACAAGGGTATTAAACGAGGGTGGTGACCTGCGAGAGATTCAGGAGCTCCTCGGCCACAGTTCGCTGAAGGCGACACAGGTATATACCCACCTCGATATTGAGCGTCTGAAGCACGCCTACGTCATGGCTCATCCTCGCGAGCAGGAGTAGTGGCGTGGTGTTTGGATAGGCAGGATGTATGACGGACAGTTGGGTGCCACGCGAGCATCTGACACTATTTATAAACTTAATACTTTATGACCTATGAACGTACAGATTCAGTCAGTAAAATTCGATGCGAGCAAGCAGCTGCTTGAGTTCATTCAGAAGAAGATGGATAGATTGGATCGCTTTGTCGATGAGAGAGCGGGTGATGTAGAGGTGGTATTGCGTCTCGATCCCGATTCAGAAAAGGGCAACAAAGTAGTAGTAGTTTCGCTCCATGTTCCTGGCGGCGATATCCGTGTTGAGGAGCGAGCATTCACCTTTGAGGAAGCGATAGATAATTCAATGGATATAATTAAGCGTCAGCTTGAGAAAGCAAAGGCGAAGTTCGAGAAATAGAGTGATTATAATTAGAATAGGGGGTGTTCTCAGGAACACCCCCTATCTCATTTATGGAGATACCATCAATTAGGCATTACCCTTGTGACCAAATGGGTCGACCATATGTTTTGTTGGGATATTAATCTTACCCACATTGCTCTCGTAGCGGTTGATATTCTCCTGGAGAGAGAGAAGGAGACGCTTCGCATGCTCGGGGGTGAGCACAACGCGGCTCTTAACACGCGCCTTGGGTAGACCTGGGAGCATAGTTGCGAAGTCGAGTACGAACTCCGATGTTGAGTGTGCGATGATTGCAAGGTTGCAGTAATTACCCTGTGCGACCTGCTCGTCGAGCTGTATCTCGATACCTGGCTTATTATTCTCGTTCATAGTTATTATTATTTTTAAATGTTATCTAACTGCCCGCTAAGGTAGCAAAAATTTCGCGAAACCACAACATTTACCACTAAATCAACATAGAAGAGGGCGTCCAACAATTTACGGACACCCTCTCGAAGTTTCATCTCATGTTATACAAACCTCTACTTTTGTGGCACTGGACCATACTCATTCTCAAACTGGTCACCTGGCTGGCAAGCATAGACGATCGATACAATAGCAGAAATGCCACACGTTAGTGGAGCTAAGAAATAGAGCAAAGAGTACCAACCACTCTTACCAATATCATGCAAGCGTCGAATTACTGCAGCACCCAATATAATGAATACCAAAATCAAGAGTGGAATGTCTAATAATAGCATAAGCAATCCCACATAGAAGAAAGACAATATGCCTGAGATGGCATTATAAATCACCATAGCGATAGCAACTGCAAGATAGAACCACCAGAACTCAGCACGCGACATACGACCGCTAAACTTAAACGCGTTCTTAATACCCCTCTTAGTGTATCTAACAAAATCACCCTCATCGCTCGTCTCCTCTCTCTTCAACGAAACACCACACTTTAAGCAGATGCTCGCTTTAGGATCATGTTCAGCGCCACAACTTGGGCAAAACTGATTACCATTACCAACCTCAACGCCACAGTTAAGACATACCTTCGCGTTGTCACTTAAAACCTTACCGCAATTAGTACAATACATAGTTTTAGATTAGCAAGCCAACCGTGCCTCATTGACGTTTAAGTTATTGGATGTAGCACTGAGTTTTGTTTTCCTCAACATTTGGGGCGACACAAAACACACCCTCGAAAAAATTATTAGAACAAAGATAGGTATTTTTGAGTAATAATACAACTATTTCGCGCATTTTTTAACTTGGCAACACTTTTGTCTACGCACATTGCAGACGGAGCAGTAAATTCAAAAGCGGGCGAAGAGATATAATCGCCGATACATAGGCAAGTTTATATGCTAAATTTACGATGCATCGCTTAATTTATTAATGTATATAGCGGGAATATTCGCCAAAATTTTGTATATTTGCGCCGATATGTTCGTTTGTAGCCACAGTAGTGACAACAAGCAAAAATGAGAGAGATATATGATTGTTGAGATTATAAAGATACTCATAGGTGGACTCTTCGTAGGTTTAGCATCCTCGGTGACCGTTGGCCCCGTTGCGGTGTTGTGCATACAGCGCACCTTGAGTAGAGGCTATCTCTCGGGAATCTTCTCAGGAATGGGTGTCGCCTGTGCCGATACGCTGATGGCAATCTTGGCATTTACACTCTACGCACTTCTGAAGAGCTATATAAATGAGTATAACACGATTATAATGCTTTGTGGTGGTGTCTTTGTCATCATCGTCGGCATATTCATCTTCTTCAAAAACCCCGTACCCCAAGTGCGCAAAAACCGCGCAGGAACAAATGCCCTATGGCACGATTTCGGTTCGATGTTTGGTTTTACACTCGCCAACTTCGCAATCGTCATTCCCTATATCTTGGCATTCTTCACTATGTTCAACATCGAACTTACGGGTAGCGAGCCCGAAACTACTAAACGTGTGGAGGTAGTGGAGCAAAGTTCGAAGGATGAACACAGTGATGACGCAACGCTGTTGAGCTACAACGAAGACGTCCTTGCCAATGACCACTTTGGCATAATCGAGAAGCATCAAGAGCGTGCAATGGCAGAGGCACAAAAGAGAACCGAGGAGGCACATAGCAGTGATAATGAGCAGCCATTCAAAATACCAGGCATGATACGCAACATATTGGTTCTTAGCGGTTTCTTGCTTGGCGCCATAACATGGTGGGTTGGACTAACATCACTCATCAACCTCTTCCGTCGCGACTTTAAGCCACGACACCTCATCATGATAAACCGCATTGCGGGAATCATAATCTCAGCATTGGGCGTCTACACACTGCTCTCTGAAATCATCAACCTATAGACATATGAGTAACAATCACAAGATAATTATTGCCATCGACGGACACTCGTCGTGCGGCAAGAGCACCTTTGCCAAGGCCATAGCTTCGCGCCTCGGCTACATCTTCATCGACACAGGCGCAATGTATCGCGCCGTTACGCTATACGCCTTGGAGCATGGCGCTATCCCCTCGGGCATCGCTAACGAGGAGCTCATTGAGGGGATGCTCGGCGATATAAACATAGACTTTCGCTTCAACCCCACGCGAGGCGCGAGCGACATCTACGTCAATGGCGACCTCGTGGAGAGCAAGATACGCACCATCGAAGTTAGCAACTGCGTAAGCGCCGTTAGCTCTATCGGTGCTGTACGCCAAAAGCTCGTTGCCATGCAGCAGGAGATGGGTCGCAAACGAGGCGTGGTAATGGATGGTCGCGACATTGGCACTGTGGTATTCCCCGAGGCTGAACTTAAGATATATATGACTGCCGACCCCATGGTGCGTGCCGAACGCCGCTTCAAGGAGCTCACAGCAAAGGGCGACGCAGTGACCTTAGAGGAGGTATACGAGAATGTTATTTCGCGCGATAAAGCGGACATGACACGCGCAATATCACCTCTGCGCAAGGCCGATGACGCCATTGTCTTGGACAACTCTCACATGACCGTAGAGGAGCAGATGGCTTGGTTTGACAGGGAGTTTGAGCGTGTAACCACAGCACTATAATAAAACAAGATTACTATGGAGGTTATTATTGATGACAACTCGGGCTTTTGCTTCGGCGTTGTAAGAGCTATAGGCGAGGCTGAGACAGCTCTGCAAAATGTGGGTGACGTCTACTGTCTCGGCGACATTGTGCACAACCGTGTGGAGGTGCAGCGTCTCGAGAAGTTGGGACTACACACCGTTTCTCACGAGGATATGAAGAATTTGAGTGGCCGCACACTCCTCATCCGCGCACATGGCGAGCCACCACGCACATACAAGATAGCAGAGGAGTTGGGCATAAAGATTATAGATGCCACCTGCCCTGTTGTAGCACGCCTTCAGCGCCGTCTCCGCCAGGCTTACGACAAGATGCAGGAGGTTGGCGGCAGCGTAGTACTGCTCGGCAAGCGAGGCCATGCCGAGGTTATTGGCCTTACGGGTCAGGCGGATGACGATGTCGTAGTCATCGAGAGCGAGGCGGACCTCGACTCTATCGACTTCACACGTCCCATATACTTCCTTTCGCAGACCACACAGAGCATTGCGCTATTCAACAAACTCGCCGAGGATATCAAGCAGCGCGCTAAAGATGTACCTATCACCATCGACGATACGATATGTCGTCGTGTGGCTGGTCGCGAGTCACTCCTTACGGAGTTTGCTCGCAGTGTAGATCTTGTGATATTTGTCTGTGGCCGCAAGTCATCAAATGGCAGAGTTCTATACGAGGTATGTCGCAACGCCAACCCTAACAGCTATAATGTTGAGGAGAGTTCCGAGATTGAACCTGCATGGCTCGAAGGTGTAGAGCGTATAGGCATCTGCGGTGCCACCTCCACACCACGCTGGCTGATGGAGCAAGTTGCCGAGTCTATAAAGAGCGCTAACCTATAACAAAACATATACACTATGAGATACATTATTAGATCTGTAAAATATCTAATTCTATTGTGCGTTCTATATGTTGCACTCGAATGGGTGATGCTCACCTTCGCCCCAGATGCCTCTATTGAGGGACTTACCATCTGGGAGGTGCTTGCACTACGCGTTCAAGGCGAGCGTGGCACACTACTCATAGCAGCCTTTGTTGGCCTTGCAGCCTTTTACCCCATCTTCGGCTATATGAAGATGCGCATAGATAGCTGCGTCTATGAGCGCGATGCCATACGCTTGGATAATGCTATGCGCACCTTTGGCTTCAAACTCAAGGAGGATCGCGGCAACATAAAGATATATGGTGCTGAGAGCCCCCTACGCCGCTTCACCATGATGTTTGAGGACAAAATCGAGGTGCACATTCTCGAGAGTGGCATAGAGTTACGCGGCTTGCGCCGCAATGTGGCACGCGTAGGCTACCAGCTTAGCGCCTATATCCACAATAGTCGCCACGAACACGAGGAGTAGGAATAGTGTTGTAGAAACGATTATAGTTTTGTGATGAGAAGTATTAGGAAAGACATCGGCGCACATATTATGCGCACTGCGTGCATCGCTATTGTTGCCACAGCCTTCGCCATAGATGGGGCTTACGCACAGAGTAGCGACCGCACTGACCGCGACTTTGAGTTGGGCAAGTCCATAGAGATTCTCGCCAACATCATGCGAGAGTTTGATATGGGTCATGTTGACGACATCGACGCCAGCGAGCTGCTCAATGCCGCAACTACGGGCATGATTGCTGTGACTGACCCCTACTCGGAGTATATCTCGGAGGAGGCGATGGCCGACTTTGAGATGATGACCACGGGACGATATGCTGGTGTTGGCTCGCTAATACGCAAGAAGGGAGACTATGTGCTCTTTGCTCAGCCATATAAGGGCTCGCCTTCGGATGAGGCAGGCATAAAGATTGGCGATAAGATTCTCTATATCAACGGCGAAGATATGAAGGGTCGCCCCGTAGGAGATATCAGTGCTCGTCTGCGCGGTGAGCCAGAGACCACAGTCGAGGTTGTCGTAGAGCGCAACTACGACTTCTCTGTCGACACCCTACAACTCACCCGCCGCCGCATCTCAATTCCCAGCATAGGCTATGCGGGATATGTTCGCGATGGCATCGCATACATCATGCACAACGACTTTATTGAGGGTAGCTACAACGAGATGCGCAGCGCCTTGGAGGAGATAATGGCAACAGACACTCTCCGCGGCATCATCCTCGACTATCGTTCTAATGGTGGTGGCGTTATGTACGAGGCTGTAGACATCGCATCACTCTTTTTGCCTCGCGGAACACGCATCGTGTCGCTCATGGGTCGCGACTCAACATCATTGCGCCACTACACCACAGAGCATGCACCCCTCGCTGCAGATGTGCCCATTGTGATTCTTGTAAATGGTTCATCAGCCTCGGCATCTGAGATTTTGGCGGGAGCTCTGCAGGATACCGACCGTGCTGTTGTCATGGGTCAGCGCACCTACGGCAAGGGCTTAGTTCAGGGTACGCGCCATGTTGGTTATAACAGTTATCTGAAATATACCACAGCAAAGTATTACATACCCTCGGGGCGCTGCATACAGTCTCGCAACTTCAATCGTGGGGGTCAGACCACCATGGTTCCCGACTCTCTAATCTCAGAGTTCCACACAGCGGGAGGACGAAAGGTCTACGACGGTGGTGGCATTGTCCCCGATGTAAAGGTCAAGACCGAGTATGTTAGCCGTTTTGCCCTGACGCTCTACGCCATGGGATACATGGAGGACTGGGCTGATGAGTATATGCGCAAGCATGGCAATGAGGTTATCGACATCCGCACCTTCAGCCTTACGGATGAGGACTACGCCGACTTCTGTAGCTTTATCCAGGAGCGTGATGTTCCCTACGAGTCGGAGACACGCCGTGCGCTAACAGCCTTAGAGCAGGCTGCCGAGAACGACCGCTACGATGAGACACTTAGCGAGGCCATCGCATACCTCAAGGAGCTTGTTAAGGATGACAAGATGTCGAACATGGAGACCTACCGCGAGGAGATTATGGAGGCTTTGACAGCAGATGTCATCCTACGCTACGCCTACAGCGAGGGTGTGGCAGAGTACTCTATGGTGCACGACGAGGTCGTTGACCAGGCCGTTGAACTACTCCTCAACAGCGAAGAGTATGAGAGAATACTCCGCGAACAGGACCTCGATATGCACTAATATTGAGCTACACCAACGATGAAACTGCCTCTCATAAATACTCCAATGCGATTTATATCCGCACGTCGCCGCACCGTGGCCATAGTCATAGGTTTGGCTCTTGCCGCCCTATCGGTGTACTACACGTGGACCGTCTCTGTGGAGATGAAGCATGAGGATGAGGCTGCAGTGGAGCAACTACGCCGCGATGAGCGCAACGCTGTGGCAATGTGGGAGGATATACTACGCTCGACAAACATCGGTGGCTATGGCTATAACCAAGAGCTACTAAACAAACTCGCAGAACACACCAACGTGCCGCTCGCCATTACTGATGAGCGCCTCAACATATTTGTCACCAACCTCCCCGACGAGATTGCCTACGACAGGGAGGCTCTGCGCAAGGAGATTATGGAGATGAGCCGCAAGAATAAGCCCATTTCCGTATCTCACCGCATAACACAGCAGACGACATATACGATATACTACGGCACAACAAACTACGAGGAGTTGATATCGAGTGCTCATAGCGAGGCACTTGTCTTCTTCCCCTATGTGCAGCTTATAATAATCCTCATCTTCGCCATCTTCGCCTATATAGCCTTCTCCTCGACAAAGCAGAATGAGCAGAATCGCGTTTGGGTGGGTCTCGCCAAGGAGACGGCACATCAGCTCGGCACCCCCACTTCATCACTTTTAGGCTGGGTGGAGTACCTACGCACACAACCCGTAGACCAGATGGCTGTAGAGGAGATGTCCAAGGATTTATCGCATCTGATGAAGATTGTAGACCGCTTCTCGAAGATTGGTTCAGAGACGCAGCTCACACCCGTAAATATCAACGAGGTGGTTGGTGACACGGTGATGTACTTCCGCCGCCGCATACCGCGCAATGTAACGCTAAACTACAATGGCCTTGCCATAGCCCCCATACGCGTATCGATGAACGCTGCACTCTTTGAGTGGGTTGTGGAGAACCTTATGAAGAACTCCTTGGATGCGCTACAGGGTCATGGCACCATAGATGTCAACGTGGGCGAGAGCGGCAACAGCGTATTTGTCGAGGTTAGCGACACAGGCAAGGGCATTGCCAAGAGCAACTGGACACGCATCTTCGAGCCAGGATATACGACAAAGACTCGAGGTTGGGGCTTGGGACTATCCCTATCACGAAGAATCATCGAGGAGTACCACAGCGGCAAGATTGCCGTTGTACGCTCGGAGCTTGGCAAGGGCACAACAATACGTATAACACTAAAACGCCGTGAGGGAGATGAATAACGACACATTGACATACTTTGAGGAGGCTGGCTACAGAGTCGTCACCCCGCAGCGCTTGTATGGTCGCAACTCGGAGCTACAAAGCGGCGAGGCAAACGTCGACGGAGGCTACCGCGAAGTCTCCGTTGAGGAGATGTTCGGCGAGGTCTCTGTAAAGGGTACAGGTGGCGAGTATACCGCCGCTGAAGCAACGCTCTCCAGTTCACCGCTGTTTCACTCTGTTGTGCTTGCAACACTCATTGTATATCTTGCCATCCTAATGCGTTCATGGGGTTTCATACGCTCAATATGGAGCGAGGCCCTAAAAACAGATAACGACCAACGAATGGTCTTCGAGGGTGGCGAGTTACCTCTGCAACGCTTCAAGCTCACGGCATCGCTATTGGGCATTGCGGTGGTTGCTATGGCTATTGTGCGCATCGCCGAACATGGCATACCAGCAACCGCCGATATATACTCATCCGCACTATATACGTTAGCACCACTTGCCGCTATTGTGGTGGTATTCCTATTCGTGCTGTGGAGCTTTATTTACCACAAGCTAATAGGATTAGTCATCGAGAGCGACACCCCTAATGCGTTAGCGCAGATTGGTTACACCAACTTTGTTCGCATGGTAATACTTCTATACCCCATCACAGCGGTGTGGCTACTTGCTGATGGCAGTGGTAGTTCGGCATATACAATAACGCTAATTGTATGTTGCAGTGTGCTATTATTACTCTATTTAAAGGATACTTTTGTATTCTTTCTTGGAAAAAAAATTTCGATTTTCTATTGGATTTTGTACCTTTGCACCGCAATTTTGTTGCCATGGAGCTTTGCTGCAAGAGTGATAGGCGAAAACATTTCGCTATAATTAGGCACTACACGCCTGATTTACAGTGCATATTTGCGCAATATTCACAACACGCAAACGCGTAATAGGCATCAAAACAGAGAAAGAGTATAAGTAAAAAAATTAGAACAGAGGGTGAAAGTAAGTAAGATTTTAGTGTCGCAGCCCCGTCCTGCAGTAATAGAAAAGTCGCCTTTTTTCGAATTTTCTGAAAAAAATGGGCTTAACGTAGATTATAAGCCGCTCATTAAGGTTGTTGGCGTATCTCTTAAGGAGTTCCGAGCACAGCGCACGGAGATTCTCGACCACACAACAATGATATTCTCGTCACGCACAACTATCGATAGCTTCTTCCGCATCTGCGAGGAGGCACGCATCACTGTGCCCGAGACAATGAAGTATATCTGTAACACCGAGGCTGTAGCCCTCTACTTGCAGAAGTATATCGTATACCGCAAGCGTAAGATTTCATTTGCCGATGGCACGTTCAACTCGCTCGTTGAGCTAATCGTAAAGCACAAGGATGAGAAGTTTATGCTCGCACTCACTGAGCCCTTCAAGAGCGATCTCCCCGATACACTCGCGAAGCTTAAGCTCAAGGTATCTCCCGTAGTCTTTGCGCGCACCGTCTCTGCCGACTTGGCGGAGCTAAAGCCCCTCGACTACGACATCATCGCACTATACTCGCCCAACGATGTTAAGGCCCTTACCGAGAACTACGATCTCGATAAGTTGCCCGTTGTTGCAACCTTTGGCGAGGCTACATTGCGTGCAGCAAAGGAGGCGGGACTCAAGGTTAAGGCCTCTGCGCCATCACCCGAGGCACCATCAATGGTCAAGGCTCTCGACATCTACTGCCGCAAGGTAGAGGAGGGCATGGAGGTTGCCGATGCAGAGATTAAGGAGGATGCAGAGAAGGAGGAGTTCATCCGCCAGCAGCAGTCTAAGTTGCAGAAGAAGACTCGCACACGCACTCCAAAGAAGGCGTAACAACCATGGATAAGCCCCACGCACTCCCCAAGTCGGAGCGTCTGTCGTCGCTCACGGCAGTGCGTCGCCTCTTCACGGATGGCGCGTCGGGCTTCGTATATCCATTCCGCTATATGGTACTTAAGAGCGAGAGCACCACGCCCACGGTCGAGGTGCTCTTCTCTGTACCCAAGCGCAACCACAAACGCGCAAATAAGCGCAACACCCTAAAGCGCCGTATGCGCGAGGCATATCGCCTCAACAACGACACGCTCCATGCTGCAATCGCGGAGCATGGCAAGGAGGTAGACATCGCCTTTGTCTACTCATCTAAGGAGTTACTCCCCTATAAAACTATCGAGCATGCAGTCCGCAGGATTTTGGCCGAAGTTGCTGAAAACATGTAGGCGCATCGCCATCTGGCCGCTTGTCATGTTGGTGCGCTTCTATCAGGTCTGCATATCACCCCTAAAGCCACCCTGCTGTCGCTTTACGCCCACCTGCTCGGCATACGCCATCGAGGCGCTACGCAAGCATGGCCCAATTAAGGGCTCGTTGCTTGCCATCTGGCGCATATTGCGCTGCAACCCCTGGGGCGGCTCGGGCTACGATCCAGTACCGTAACTAATTAGCAATTAGTAATGAGCAATTAGTAATGAGTAATGAGCAACGAAAAATGCCACAAGCGCGTGCTTGTGGCATTTTTCGTTATTGGATAGTTCTACTATGGTCTAAAGGGGATGTTGTTCTCCTTATAGAAGTTTGAGTACATAGTCTCGCCACCATTTCCTTCGCTCAAATAGAGCTTAGTACCTTCAAGGCGATAGGCTATAGAATACTCTGTAAGCGCATAGCCTGTGTTAAGTCTCTTAAATACAATCTTATCGCCTTCGATTCTGTATCTGAATTCGTAGAGGAAGTTCACCTTAGAAGAGCCAGAACCATCGTAAACCATATCGTAGACACTACCATATGTAGGCGTGTGGAACTTATAGTGGCGCTCTACTCTGTTTCCGTTGCCATCTGTATAAGGTGCATCCCAGCATCCCACCAATTTATCATTTGCATCCTCTGTGCGAACGAATGTCCATACGACACTCTCGCCATCACTCTCAGTAGATAGTGTAAGAGTATCTCCTATAATGGCATAATCCCACGCAGTCCACTCATCATAGTGATACGACTTGATATAGAATTTTCCATTCTCAAGTTTGTAATCAATTCGGCCACCATTAAGACCCATAAGCCTATCTCCCTCATAAGTCTCAATATGACGATGGCTGTAGCCATCCTCATAGAAGCGCCACTCCCACACATTCTTATATGAACCCTCACTCTCTGTCACACGAGTCCACAAACCATAGAGCTGCTCAAGCACGGCATCCTCTTCCTCGGGCACAACTTCTTGCTGGCTGCGGCTTACATTAAGCTGCTGAAGCGGCTCCTTCTCACACGAAACGGCGATGAATGCTACAGCGAGCACCATCAGCAAATAAGTAATCTTTTTCATAGTTTTTAGGTTTTAGAGATTAATATTAAGTCGTCTACCACACGAATATATTCTTTTAGAAGAACCTATTACGATGTAGCATAATCATCTCGTTTTGACAAATATAACACTTCTAAACCCTAAAAACAAATTTTTTATTATAAATTTACCCCCCCTATAAATTTTTCTTATAGTGCTGATATTGTGCATATTACACGATTTCATTGACAATTTCTAAAAACACAACTTTTCATAACAGAAACCTCATACAGCAACATAGGGCATAGATACCGTGCATCATATTGGCGCGAAAAATAAGCACAATATAGCTATTTACAAAGATATTGCGGGTTACATTTTTGTAACCCGCAATATCTGTTCAATAAAATTCTCCGCTACTCGTTGACAACTATCGAGCGGGGCAGCGCGAGCGATGAGCGTGTAGCGCTATTGAGACCATCGACGAGTGCGCGCAACTCCTCGATGTCGCTCTTATTCTCTGCCGTAGCACAAGCATAGCAGCGACCAATCTCGCCAATCTTGCCGTTAGTATCAACGCAGTATGCCAAGGCGGTCATGTCGGCATTCCACTCCGAAGTATAGAAGCCATAGGGCTGCGACATTGAGCATGTCGCCCAGTATCCCGTAGCCAGTGTCCAGAGCTCGCGGTCGGGGTAGGCACTCGAATACGAGCAGTCGCCCTCGAGCATTGTAGTAAAGAGCGTGCGGGCGTTGTCAAGGTTGGTGTACTTAACAACGATGATAGCCTTACCCGCCGAGAGGGCTGCATTGCCAAAGATTGAGCCCGCCTCATCATCGCCAGAGTAGTAGCCTACAATCTCCACCTGTGGGTTAGCCTCTCCGAGTGTCGAGGTGCGCGCCACATTCTCAAAGGTAAAGGTCTTGACTATCTCGCCTGTGCGGCTATCCAAGGCGTAGATATATGCCATAATCTCGGTATCGGGCAGGAGTCCCGACACCATAACGCTGCTCGAGCCGTTGTAGTAGTACTGGTCGAGAACCTCGGCGACAGTGATGCTTGGATTAAAATCCTTCGAACCGTTGTAGTAGTAGTCGAAGGCCTCTCTCTCCCATGCCATATACTGCTCCTCGTTATACTCCGAGGGCACGCAAGCACCTGGGATATAGTAGATTGTAGGATCCGACGAGGTTATATTCATATTAAAGCCATAGGGCGAGATGTTCGATGCAGCAATCGTAAACTCCACCTCCTCGACACTGCCACCAGGGAGCGTGCGGAAGGTCTTCATATAGGCATCGGTGGTGATACCGCCATCGTAGCCAAAGGCGATGATATAGTAGTCGGTATCAGCTGCGGGGAGTCGCATAGCACTACTTCCCGAGTGCTCAACCATACCCTTATCGTCGGCCATAATCTCCATCCAGCCACCCCACTGGTCAACAATCTGGTGCATAACCTCATCAGCTGTAGAGACGCCATCCCAGGGCTGGCAGAGTGCGCAATATTTGTCGTTGTTATTCGAGGGGGTGATGCGGAACGATGCCTCCATCTGCTTCACATCCCACACCTCAATCTCGAATGTCATAGCCGACTTAGCCGCAGCTTCGGTGGTGTAGCTATGCTTAGCAATATCAGTACAGATGACTATACCCTCCGAGTCCATAATCAAGCCTGCAACGAGGATGTAGTAGTCGGTATATTCGTTGAGACCACTCGCCTGAAGCTGTAGGTCGCCACTATGGATAAGCGCATCTATAATCTGCTGGTCGGTATATCCCGCGTCACGATAGGCGTTGATGTCCTGCTGGAAGTAGTACTCATAGAAGTACTCCTCCGACATCTTGTAGCCATTCTCGTCGTTGACATAGTAGTCGTAGTTGCTCTTAGGCATGGTGCAGAGATACCAGTACATCTCCTTATCCGAGGGGGTAACGCTGATGGTCGCGCTGTTATCCTTAACCTCGGTAGCGACCTCGAATGTGCAGTCGCTCTTCTCAACCGCCAAGGTCTTGAACGCCACCTTTGTAAGTTCGGTGCACGCCTCATACTTCTCATCGACGCCAAACACCAAGAGGTAATACTCCGTGTCGAGCGACAAGCCAGAGAAGGTAGCACCCTCAACAACACCATTATCCACCACCGTGGGCATATACTCTGCAAGAGTAAGACCCTTTGATGATGCCTCCTCCGTAAGTTCTTGGAATATAGTAGCGATAACGAATTTATTCTGCGTGAACTCATCCACCACGCTACGCTCCTCAACAACGCAAATGTAGTCCGCAATTGCCTCAGAAGGTGTGACGCTAACAGTGACAGTTGAGCGTGTGACATCGTCAATTACTACCTCGAAATCCGTTGTGGGAGTTGGGGGTGTGGGCGTAGGCTCATCCGTAGATGTTGTACACGCTGCCATGATAGCCACCACAGCAACACATGCCCACAATTTTGCAAATACGTTTCTCATAGACGCATCTTATTATTAAGGGCGTGCCTCGAAAGAACACGCCCCTATATCGTTAATTATAAGCAAGTAAATTAGAATGCAAAGCCCTTAACGACTGCAACATTCACAAGGTCGCCCGCGGGAAGTGTCAAAGCCTCAACCTCGTGGTAAACAACCTCTGCGCCACGCAAAGGAGCAATCTCCTCGCCCCAGATGCACTCAAGCATAGGAGTAGCCTCGTCGTTCACAACGATTGACTGACACATAGCCGATACTGTAGCGCTGTTACGCTCCTCGACATATGCGCGAAGCTCCTCGATGTCGCGAACCTGTGAAGGTGTAACGCCCATACGCGCAACCTTACCCTCGCGACCCTCAGCATCCTGAGCATATGACACGATAGTCTGCTCGATATCCCACTCGGCGATGAAGAACTCATAAGGTACATTGAGGTTTGCAATCTCACTCCAGTAGCCACGGAACTCAGAGATGATATAGCGGTCAGCGAGAGCGTTTACATCAGCAAATGGGTCTGCGCTGATTGCTGTGAAGAGTGCCGATGCGCCCTCGAGGTTCTTGTGAGTAACAGCAACGATAGGCTTGCCTGCAGTCATCGCAGCATCGCCAAAGATGGTACCTGCCTCGTGCTCACCATTGTAGACGCCCAAAACCTCAATTGTGGGGTCTACATTACCAACAGCTGTTGTTGTAACAGTAGAATTCAAGTCGAAGTAGCACTTCGCGAACTTACCAGTCTTAACATCGATAGCCAAGACATAACCCATATAGGTCGTGTTAGGATCGAGGTTAGCAACATAGAACTTTGCGCTGCCGTTGCGGTAGGGGTAACCCTGCTGCTTGAGCTTGTCCAAAGCCTCCTGGTGTGTGAGACATGGGCTCTGACCCTCCATACACATCTGCATTACGAGTGCGAGCTGGTCTGCCGATGCTGCCATAGCTGCCTCGGGGTTGAAGCCATCAGGATATGCGATACCTGGCTGGTAGTAGATTGAAGGATCGCTTGACTCAACCTCGAAAGTGAAGTCGTAGGGACCTACCTCAGTGAACTTGAACTTGAACTCTGCATTGTAAGCATCACCATGCTCAGGAGTCTTAAACGAAACGTACACGGGAGCCGATGTGATAACACCAGGGTTGGTGTCATACTCGCCAGTCTCCTCGTTGATGATAGTGCCGTAAGTTGGGTTAGCATCGAAGCTAAATGCCACGATGAAGTACTCAGTCTCAGCGATGTTGAGCTCATAGCCAGTCAAGTCTGATACGCCTGTGTGAGGCTCACGCATAGCGAGCTTACCATTCTCATCCCAGTAGTAGAGGTACTCTGTGATAGCAGCGTTAGCGATGTCGATAGGCTTCATGCTCTTCTTCTTTGAATCGATAAAGCCGATGTAGTAGTAGTACTCAGCAGCAGCATCCGAAGGAGTAATCTTGATGTCTGCAGAGTAGTGCTCGATGTTTGTAACCTGAATGTCGAACGCAAGGTCGTTCCTTGCAGCCTCGCCTGAGTTGTAACGTAACTCTTTGAGTTCAGTAGTCACCACAGCACCCTCAGCATCGTACTGAACACCCGCTACGAGGGCTACATACTTGGTCTTTGGCTGGAGACCTACAGCATTGAGTGTGCGGTAACCAGCATGAATGAGTTTGTCCTTAATCTGCTGCTCTGTCATACCCTCAGCCACGAGAGCCTCAATCTCGGTGTTAAGGTGGTACTGGAAGAACTCCTTCTGTGACCAACCATACTCACCATCCTCCTTTGTATACTTCTGCATCTCCTCAACGGGGACATTTACGAGATGCCATGTCTGCTTGTTGTCCGAAGGAGTTACAGTCAAAGCAGCTGTAGTAAGATATACCTCGCTCTTAACATTAAATGTACATGCTGACTGCTGAACATCCTGAGTCTTGAACTTAACGGCTGTAATCTCTGTTGTTGCAGCATACTCAGCCTCAGCGTCTACGCCAAATACGAGCAAGTAGTAGTTAGCATTCTGAGCAAGACCCTTAACCTCGTGGTTCTCCAATGCACCGCGCTTAACAACCTCTGCCATGTACTCTACGAATGACTTCTCCTGAGACTCAGCGTATGCTGCGAACTCAGCGTAGATCTTTACTACGAGCTCAGCATCTGATGCGCTCTGCTCAACAGCCGCAGCAGGGTATACTACAGCGACGTAATCCGCCTCGAGGTTCGAGGGAGTAACATTGATAAAAGCCGTTGTGCGTGTTGTCTCGCTTACCGAAGCCTCGAATGTCAACTCCTCAGGGGTAGGAGGCACTGGTTTAGGCTCGTTGGGAGTAGGCTCATCTGTACACGATGCGAATGACAACGTGAAGGCTGTCATGAGCATCATCAACCAATTAAGTCTTTTCATAGTTTGTTAGTTGTATTAGTTTGTAAATTAATTATTTGCCTGAATAGCAACGCATTGTTTCACCTAAACTACTTACATAGTCTTGATATAGCAACACATCTCCGATACAAAAGTATATTTTTTTAGTGTTATCACCAAATTTTACGACGATTTTTCGTCCAACGTCGCAATACTTCCAATCGCCTCGACTGTGACTGATATATAGGATGTTCTATAAACAAAAAGTAGCTATCGGCCGATAGCTACTTCCGCTCCTACGGAGCATACACCCAATAAAAAAACTAAAAAGATTTATCTCTTATTTCAAAACCTGTGTGTGACGCGCATATCGCTACGCCATATAGTCCATAAAAACTTGGCTATTTTTCACACTGCAAAGATGGAGGATTATATCAAAACCCACAATAACAATATTTGGGTATTTTGCGAAATAAATATCCCCCATTATAGCGATTTTGCCATTCAAAAAATTATCGCTATATTTGCATTTATAATAACATTATTTAGATAAAAACCTATTAACACGCTAATATTCAATGACTAAAGCGAATAATTCATCAATATCGGTGACACTATCCCCCGATATGATGATATATGAACTCATAGATGCAGCCCCAATACTGTTATCACTATTCTCACGACTAAACATCCACCTCCCCTTTGGCGACATCACAATTGCGGAGATGTGCCGCCGCGACGGCTATAACCCCCAGCTCTTCATTATGCTGTGTGCTATGCACATCGACTCTCGATATCACCCCTCACCCGAGGAGATGACCGAGGATATGCTCCCTGAGGTTATAATCTACCTTCGCGCATCACACCGTTACTATGCCGAGCGCATGTTGCCCCACACAGCACGCCACCTTGAGGAGGTGCTTTCACACTGTGACGAGCTCTCAGAGCGCGTGTTGCGCCGCTTCTATGACGACTATGTCCACTACATAAAGAGTCACTTCGAGGAGGAGGAGCGAGAGATATTCACCCTTATGGAGCGAGGCGAGGAGCGTGATGCGAATTTTGCCCTCTTCGATATGCCCCATGCCGACATCGACGACCGCTCGAATGACATAGCCTCACTCATAGTGAAGAGCCTTCCCGAGTCTGCACCCACCTCGTTGCGCTGCGATATGTTGAAGGATGTCTACGAGTTGCGCGATGACCTACGCCGCCACAGCAATATTGAGACATACCTTTTGCGCCCCCTCGTTATGAAGTACCTTAAACAGCGTTAACCATGAAGCGAGTATCAATTGCCATAGTTGAGCCATCGCCCATCATCATGGAGGGTGTGGCAAACATAGTGGGTCACTGCGCCAATCTACGCGTTGCGGGTGCTGTCGCCACAATAGGCGAACTACAGACGCTACTGCGCAACTCAGAGGTTGACGTTGTTGTTGCCGCTGTAGGCTTAGCACGAGACTTCGAGAGCATCGCAGAGCTGCAAACCACCCCCATCATAGGCATACAGAGCGCCATCGTAGATGCTTCGGTGTTGCGTCGCTTTACGGCCGTGGCAACACTCTACACGCCCGAGGAGGAGCTGCACCGCATGATTATAGAGGCGGCAGATATGCCCGCAGAGCACAACTATGCCGAGAGCCACGAACTATCGGAGCGTGAGCGCGATGTATTAGTGCTTGTGGCAAAGGGTCTGACGAACAAGGAGATAGCCTCAGAGCTAAACATCTCGCCACACACCGTAATATCTCACCGCAAGAACATTGTACACAAGACGGGCATACGCTCTGTGGCGGGTCTTACGGTATATGCAGTATTGAACAAATTCATTGATAGCGAACGACTTTAGAATATTTTTTACATATGAAGACAGAACTTTGTGCCTACTCAGTCGATGCATGTCGCATCGCTGCACGCCTCGGCGTTAATCGCGTGGAGCTATGTGCATCGCCCGCGGAGGGTGGTGTGACACCATCAATGGCGACCATAGAGCGCGTCGCTAAGATTGAGGGTATTGACATTAGCGTCATGATACGCCCTCGCGGTGGAGACTTCCTCTATTCGGATGATGAGTTTGAAACGATGCTTCGCGACATCGTTCACGCGCGCGAGGCTGGTGCTACAGGTGTCGTATTCGGCATACTTACCCCCGATGGCAAGGTAGATTTAGAGCGTACACGCCAGCTTGTCGAGGCAAGCAGGGGCATGGAGACGACATTCCACCGCGCCGTAGACATGACAGAGGACTACGAGGCTGCAGTTGAGGCCATTATAGCAGCTGGATGTGACCGCATACTCACCTCGGGAGGCTACGACAAGGCGATAGATGGCATCGCCAACATACGCCGCGCTGTGGAGATTGCCCAGGGCCGCATAGAGATTATGGCGGGTAGTGGCGTTGTAGCAGCAAACGCTAAGCAGCTCGCCGACGTCGGTGTCGACGCCCTACACTTTAGCGCTAAGTGTATGGTGGCGGGAGCTATGGAGTATCGCAATCCTCGCATCTCGATGGGTGGTAGCGATGCAGTGGATGAGTATGCACTGCGCACGGTAGATGAGAACGAAGTAAAGGAGATACTTAAACTTATAAAGCGATGAAGAGAAACAAATTCCTAATCTTGCTTGGTGTAGCCGTAGTCGCTGCACTTGCAATAACATTCTGGCCCAAGAGCGCAGACGAGGGCTACAACCCCGACAATGACAAGGCGCTACAGGCGGCATTCGAGGCTTCGGAGCGTGGCGAGGAGCTGCGCAAACTCGTTGCCGAGACCCCCGCAGCCGAGCAGCGCGACATGGCATATCTTATCATAAATATGCCTGAGCACGACCGCGAGGCTATGGACCTCGAACTCCTTAAGGAGAATGTGACATATGCAAATATCGCACGCAACAAATACTCATGGGCTAAGGAGCTACCCGAGGAGGTATACCTATGCGACGTATTGCCCTATGCTGTTGTGGATGAGGTGCGCGACTCATGGCGCAAGGATATGTATGAGTTGTTCTCACCCGCGGTAGACACATGCAAAACCATGTATGACGCTATCTGCGCCGTTAACGCCAATATCCCAGCCCTCACAGGCGTACACTACAACACCAAGCGCGAGAAGACAAACCAGAGCCCCAGCGAGTCTATTCGTCAGGGCATGGCATCGTGCACAGGACTATCTATCTTGCTTGTTGATGCCTACCGCTCCGTAGGCATTCCTGCACGCTTCGCAGGCACTGCATCATGGCACGACAACCGCGGCAACCACAGCTGGACAGAGGTGTGGCTCGATGGCGAGTGGCGCGTAACGGAGTACTACTTCCCCTCGCAGCTCGACCACCTTTGGTTCATGGCAGACGCGTCAAAGGCTAATGGCGAGGATCGCACCTACGCTATCTACGCTACACGCTTCGCTGGTGGTAACGACTGGTTCCCCATGGTGTGGGCAGGTGAAGAGGAGGCTGCTACTATTGAGGAGCTTCCCAAGTGGGTAGGTGCTGAGAACGTAACACAGCACTACATCGACCTTGCCTACGAGCAGTACACACGCCACCTTGAGGCGGGCACACACGCCTTCCTTCGCATCGCGGGATATAAGGAGCGCGGCAAGACGGAGCACTCTGACGATCGCGTGGCTATGGGTGTAGATATCTTCCGCGGCACCGAGCAGATGGGCGGAGGCCTCACCGCAGGTGAATTGCGCGACATGAACGATTTCTTCTCTGTGCTTCTACCCAAGAACACTGAGTATGAGCTACGCTACTACAACAAGGCGGGCGAGCTCCAGACACAAAAGGTTGTGCTTGGCGAGGAGGATATGACTGTAGCAATCTATCAGAAGTAGACACCTCCATAAAACAAGAGATGCGAATAGGCCTCCAACCTATTCGCATCTCTTGTTTTTAGGGCTATTCATTACCCTATTTGTTCATCTTTGCCCAAGTATCCTTCAATGTAACGGTACGGTTGAAGATGAGGTGGTCCGCAGTTGAATCCTTATCGACATTGAAGTAGCCGATACGCTGGAACTGCAAGTAGTCGTAAGGCTTAGCCTCAGCCAAGTACTTCTCTACGTAGCACTCTGTGAGCACCTTAAGCGAGTCCTCATTAATCATCTGCTTCATGGCATCAAGAGCCTCGCAGCCTGTCTCCTTGCGTATTGCAGCCATCTCGTCGCGGGGATTCTCAACCTTCCACAAGCGGTCGTAGAGGCGCACCTCGGCCTTGATGCAGTGGTTGCAGCTAACCCAGTGCAAGGTCTTACCCTTAATCTTACGGTCGCTACCTGGCATGCCTGAGCGAGTCTCTGGGTCGTACTCGGCATATACCGCTACAACATTACCATTCTCATCCTTCTCGCAACCTGTACACTTCACGATATAGGCATTCTTAAGGCGCACCTCCTTACCTGGAGTCATACGCTCAAACTTCTTTGATGCCTCCTCCATAAAGTCGTCGCGCTCCATCCATAACTCGCGGCTGAACTCGATGATATGTGTACCTGATGTTGGGTCCTCAGGGTTGTTCACAGCCACCATCTGCTCCACCTGACCCTCGGGATAGTTGGTGATAACGAGCTTCACAGGGTTAATCACGGCGCTCACGCGTGTAGCGCGCTTATTGAGGTCGTCACGCACAGCGCTCTCAAGGAGTGCCATGTCGTTGAGGGCGTCGTAGGTGGTGTAGCCAATCTTATCCACGAAGTTGCGGATAGACTCGGGCGAGTAGCCACGACGGCGGAAGCCACACAATGTTGGCATACGGGGGTCATCCCAACCATTCACCAACCCCTCCTTAACAAGGATGAGCAAGTTACGCTTACTCATTAGCGTATAGTTGAGGTTGAGCTTGTTGAACTCATACTGGCGAGGACGCTCATCCGATGGGTCAACACCCTCCTTCACCCAGTCTACGAACAAGTCGTACAAGGGGCGGTGGGGCACGAACTCAAGGGTACACAACGAGTGTGTCACGCCCTCAAAGTAGTCGCTCTGGCCGTGTGCGAAGTCGTACATGGGGTACACCTTCCACTTGTCACCTGTGCGGTGGTGGGGGTGGTTGACAACGCGGTAGATGATAGGGTCGCGGAAGTGCATGTTCGAGCTCGCCATGTCAATCTTGGCGCGCAACACCATCTTGCCCTCCTCAATCTCGCCATTTGTCATCTTCATAAAGAGGTCGAGGTTTTCCTCGATGGGGCGGTTGCGGAAGGGGCTTTCGGTTCCCGCTTGTGTGGGTGTGCCCTTCTGCGCAGCAATCTCCTCGGATGTCTGCTCG